>JANLTF010000476.1:0-11584 GCA_031362825.1 Acidobacteriota bacterium
ACTTCCTGATCCCGTTCGGCAAAGCCAAAAAGGTGCGTGAGGGCAGCGATGTAACTATCATCACCTACGGTGCATTAGTCGAACGCTCCAATCAAGCCTGCAAGCGCCTAGAAACACAAGGTATCTCAGTCGAGCTGATCGATCTCCGGACACTCGTTCCATACGACTGGGAAGCGATTGCCGAGTCCGTCAAGAAAACGAGCCGCGTCATCGTTGCCCACGAAGATCCCGTCTCATACGGCTACGGAGCAGAGATAGCCGCACGGATCTCAAACGAACTCTTCGAATACCTCGATGCCCCGGTCCGCCGCGTCGGCGCCACCGACACCTTCGTCGCCTACGCCCCGCAAGTCGAAGATTTCATCCTGCCGCAGTCGGAGGATGTCGAGAAAGCTGTGCAGGAATTGATGAAGTATTAAGAAACACTCACCACAGAGTCACAGAGTACACAGAGAAAATGATATAAAACTCTGTGTCCTCCGTGACTCTGTGGTGAATTATCTCAGTTTATAGACACCGGTAGCCAGCCGCTCGGCGAAACCGTCGTCAACGAGTTGGTGATTTGCCCTTCCTGATTCCCAACGATAAAAGCCGAATTTGCCGGAGAGTTCGCCCAGAAGCGTCATTCCGCTCATCTCGAGAAATGTTCGTGCAAGTTCTTTGACAGCTTCGTCGCGAGGAATCTTTACCTTTA
Organism: Acidobacteriota bacterium; assembly: GCA_031362825.1. Lineage (GTDB taxonomy): Bacteria > Acidobacteriota > Blastocatellia > Pyrinomonadales > Pyrinomonadaceae > OLB17. The sequence continues at coordinate 695 of JANLTF010000476.1, forward strand.
ATTCGTCGGGAAAGCGAGCTTCGGCGAGGGTCCAGATGTAGGTAAATTTTGGAGAGTAGAGAACTTCCTGAGGCACGACCTTCATTCGTTTTTGGAGTTCGTCCATTGCTTTTGTAAGGTCTTTTTTGTCTTTGAAGCCGCATTCTTCGCGCAGGTCGGCAGTTGCCATTTCCCATTCTTTGCGGAGAACCTTGAGCACCAACTGAGCGTTTTTCGAGAGAATTCCAGCCTCGCCTTTGCGGGAGCAGCCCCAGATAGAGTTGAAAACCGGTATCATGCGCGGAGCGAGGAACCATGATTTGCCTTTGATGAGTTTCCCGTAATAGAGCTTGCCACGAGCGATAACCTCGTCCTTTAATACCCAAGCACGGCGGGCTTCGTAATCTTTCTGCACGTTGTGCGGCATGTGGGCGTCGCGTCGGCCGCAGACGGCGATATAGACGGACGGCAGGGCTTTTCGGATATCGGTCAGGCCGAGGCAAAAACCGAGTTCCTCGACCATAGCCTCGACCTCTTCGGCAGTGTCGATCTTGAGCGATTCCTCACGCCGCCATTTGCGGTCGCGGTATTGTTCGATCTCCTCGGGTAGTTCTCGCATGACGCTATTTTGCCATACAAAAGTCAGAACCGCCTGCGTAAGCGGGCGGTCCGGTGGAAAAGGCTTAATGATTTGAACGAACTACTCGCCGCCCGGTTCTGGCACAGAAAGCGTGCAAGTGTTGCGATAGGCCCGCAACCGACGCAGGCGGTTCTGACATTACCGGATAGGTGACGACGATTGGATCGTCATCGTCGAGCCTTTTTGCAGTTGCAGATCGTCCCGGCCTTGTATTGCAACCGAACCGGCACCTGCACCAGCTCCAATTATAGCTCCGACGGCCGCTCCTTTTGCGCCACCCGCTATCAAACCGATGAGAGCTCCGAGGCCAGCTCCTAAACCTCCTCGTTTGACCGATTCCTTGCTCTGGCTGCCGCCTTTGGCGGTCCCTTCGGAGTCAATTTTTACGGTCTTTCCGTTGGTATCCTTGATGGATTGTAGGTTGCCGCCGAAATCGTATGTTTTGCCGTCGCGTAGAGTGATCTTTTCGAAGTTGAAGGTCACGTTCGAGCGGCCCGTGACCTTGCCTGAGCGGCCGACGCCCGTTATGTAACCGTCGATCACAGCACCGCGAAATTCGTTCGGCGACTGCACCGTAAGGCGAAAGCGGTCGTTGTTTTGCGAGACTTTGGTGTTGATCTCATTCTCGAGGATTCCGGTAATGATCGAACCGTTTGGTACGACGAATTCCCCGACTCGGCCCGTCGATGTGGTTGGCGGATTGCCGTTGCCAGTATTTGTGCCGTTGCCGGTTTGGTCATTGTCGGAGTAGCCGCCGTTCGAATTGTTGTTACCGGCATTATTGCGGCCGTTATCAATGCCGAGACGGGCGATCGTGTCCGTTTTGTTGTAAACGCTTTCGGCAAATACGGTCTGATCGAGGTAATCGGTCGTGATACGACGTGAGACTTTGAGAACCTGGCCGTTGCTCGCAGAGGTGAAGGTGATAGTGTAATCTGAGTCGCCGCCGAGCGAAGAAATGGTCAGGGTCTGCCCATTCAAGGTGGCACGCAGGCGAATTGTTTTGCCGTTAGGGCCTTGGTCGCGGCGTTCGCTGCCGTCGGCTGCGAATGTAACGGGCGAAGCCTTCGACGTAGCCAAAGTGACCTCATTGCCGCGGATCTCGATGGCGATCTGACCTGGAGCTTCGAGTTTGTCTTTAAGGTCTTGACGGTTATCGTTGCTGGCGTTTGTACCGGTGACGATGTCCTCAACGCTCTCGCTGCGGGCGGTGTCGAGATCGTACGTGCCCGAGAGGCCCACACTGAATGTGTTCGAATTGATGATAGGCGTTTCAGGTTGATCTATCACGTTCGGGGGATCGCCTTCGTCATCCCAACTCGGCGTAGCGCCGTAGTTGGAAGCGAGGCGTTCGATTTGCTTTTTGACGGCGAGCCAATCATCCGTGACGCGTCGATTGAGGCCGCTGACACGCACAAATTGGTCGATACGGCGTGCCGAATCGACGATCTGGTTGACGTCATCGCGGTTTTCGCGTCGCTGGTCAAAATTGCGTTGGAACTGGCTGACGTCGTCTTTCAGGTTGCGAACATCGTCCGAGACATTGCTCAGGTCGCCGCTGTTTGCCGATGAACTCTGCATCTGATAGCGAAGGTCGTACTCGAAATTGTCTATGTTCGAACTGAGGCTTCGCAGGGCGTCGCGGACCTCTTTTTCATTTCGTTTCTGAGCATCGGCAAACGAGGCCGAGGCCGCAACAAGGCTCAAAACCACCAACGAAAGCGACAACGCATTTTTTACGGTTCTCATATTTGCACTCCTCAAAGACTTGTATGGCGGACACACGTTCCCCCACGCGCACTATGAAGCATTTTTCGTGCCAATGGTTGTTCAATAACGTTAGTCACGTCAGGCGGTTGTGCTAAAATCCGCTTAGAGGGAACAGGAGATCATATGGCAGAAAGCAATTACAAAGCGTCGGTTCGATTCGCAGGCGACGGTTACTTCATCGGGACGACGCCGACGGGCATTCCGCAACTGATAGATTCTAAAGGAGATAGGCACGCTGCGGCGACTCCGCTCGAAATGTTGCTCGTCTCGGTCGCGGCATGTACGGCATTTGATGTGCAGTCGATATTAGAGAAAAAGCGGCAGGACGTAACAGGCTATGATGTTGAGATCACAGGCACGCGGGCCGAGACGCATCCGCGTAAATTTACGGCCTTTCACATCAACCATATCGTGCACGGCCGCAACATTTCCGAAAAAGCAGTCGCCGACGCGATTAAGCTCTCGGACGAGACCTATTGCTCCGTCGCCGCGACCGTAAGGCCGACCGCCGAGATCACAACGAGCTACGAGATCGTAGAAACGGATGCGTAAAATGCCCTTTTGGTAACCGCGAAAACGCGTCTGGTAACCACGTTTTTGAGAATGGTAACCGTCTTTTTGAGGCTTGGTAACCGACTTTTGAGCACTGGTGCCGCGGTGTTTTCAGGGAAGCTCTGTGTCTGCGACAGCGCCAATTACGTTTGTCCAGACAGGCGAAGACCGAGATCACGACAGCGGCCATTACGTCGGCTATTACGGTCGGGATGGAGCCGATAGATCTGACGCTCCGGGGTAGCAATCGTTTGTAACGTGCGAACGCGGTATTTTCGGGTGTAGCGTCAAAAGAATGAGGCACATTCCTTACCAGTCGTGTTTCTGCCCCGGTGTTTCATCGTTGCACTAAAATGCTGTGTGTGTTACATCCGCATTGGAGGTAAACATTCAATATGAAAACAATATGGCAAGAGTGTCCGCGTGACGATGCTGCTCCGCAGTGGTCTGCTCTTTATGTGACTATGAACCCAAAAGGCCAGATCGTGATGAACCGGACGACTTACGAGGCGACCGGTGCACCGTCGGCGTATCTCATTTATCTTGACGAAGTGAACAACAGGATCTGGCTAAAACCGACGCATTCGGCGAACAAAAAAGCGTTTCCCGCCGCCCCGAATGGCCGCCACGGCGGTAAGATGGTCCGTGCGTTTCGCCTGATGCCGAAATTTGGCCTGGTTATATCCGAAACGGTCCAGTTTCACGACGCCGAGTTCAAGGACGAGATGCTAATCCTAGACCTGCGCTCCGCAAAGGTCTCACACCGCGCAATAAGCCAGCGAAAGCGCCTCGGAAAGAATCGGAACTAGAGTTTTGCCGCGAATCGTATCGGGTCTGCCTATAACCACCGATTTAGGCTCTTATTATCAGTAGTATCTGTGAAGATCGGTGGTTACGTTTTTCGCTTCGTACAAGCCGCCCGTTTACGCAGGCGGTTCTGACAGGTCGAGGTCGAGCGTCATTAGATACTCGTTTGCCATTGACGGATGGCCGTGAGCCATTGAGACGTCGATTCCCTTTTTGTAGGTTTCGATCGCTTTTTCGCGCTTTCCGGTTTGGTTATATGCCTGCGCAAGGACGCCGTATGCGTTGCCTTCGTCGTCGGCTTTGGCGAGGTAAGGTTCGAGCAGGTCGATAACATCCTGATGCTGGCCGAGCTTTTCATACTCTTTAGCGAGGCCAAACATGACCATCGTGTTGTCAGGATCGGCGTCGAGCATCTGGCGGAAAACTTCGATACGGTTTTGCATGAATATAGGTTATCAGAAAATTAGCCACAGATGACATGGATAAAAACGGATAAGAAAAAAGGACCAGTGGAAATTGAGTCTTGATCCGTCCGATCCGCGCGATTGGTGGCAAATTTTTAGAAGAGGCGTTTTTGGATAGGCATCACGGCAGCTGCGGCTTCCGGTTCGGCGGGCTCTTGGTGCCCGCGAAAACCGAGGCGTTTGGCGTGGAAATCGAACAGCTTTTTCGTCACTTCCCATTGCTCGGTTTTGCCGGTCATACGGTCTTTGTAGGTGGCGTGTCGGAGCGTGCCGCCGCGTTCGCGTTTCATTGTGTTAATGATCTTGGTCACCCGAGTCGGAGGCAGTCGTTCGTGCATTTTTTGGACGAAATATTCCTCGATCGAATCAGTGTCGAGATGGAGCATCGACATAAATGCGCGTGTTGCCCCAGATTCCTTAGCACGTTCCAGCAGCCCCGGAATATCCGATTCGTTATAGCCCGGAATGACCGGAGCGATGCCGATGCCGACCTCGACCCCAGCGTCCGCGATCTCGCGCATAGCTCGAAAACGCGCCTCGGGAACCGGCGTGTAAGGTTCGAATGGATTTGAGCTTTCTTTTGTAAGAAACGGAAGCGAAAAGAACACCGATACCTTTTTCAATTTTTTCAAAAGATCGATATCTCGTGTCACAAGTGGCGCTTTTGTAATTACACCAACTGGCACCTGAAAGTCGACGCAAACCTCGAGACATTTCCGCGTCAGCTCATAGCTCGCTTCGAGCGGAAGATACGGGTCGGTGGCGAACGAGAAATCTAGATGCGGCATCTTGTCCCGGGACTTTTTTAATTCTTGCCTGAGTATCTGGGGAGCGTTTGGTTTGACGACGATCTTTGTCTCAAAGTCGGTGCCGGCTCCGTACCCGAGATATTCGTGATACTGCCGTGCGAAGCAGTATGTGCAGCCATGAACGCATCCGCGATAGCAATTCACTGTGTACCGCCAACCTCCTTCCCAATCGGACGCAAACGCTTTGGTAATTATCTTTTTGGTTGCAAGTTCCTCAAATATCTCTAATCTTGTCGGCGGCGGCTCGCCGACGTATTCGGCTGAGTATTGGTTGTAGGGATTTGGAGGATTGGTAACTTGTCGCACAAGTGCAACAGTATCGCATCTAGCAAGAAAAGACAAGATGGTTAATGCAGAGAACGCAACGTACGCAGGGACGTCTAAGAGAAATCCTCTGCGTGCTTTGCGGTCTCTGCGTTAAAGTTCCCGTTGCATCAACAGGTCGGTCTGAGGATCGCTGCCGAGTTGGAATGTGTGTTTGCCGACTTCGCGGAAGCCGTTTTTTGTGTAAAAGGCCTGAGCACGCGGGTTGTATTCCCAGACGCCGAGCCACATCACGTCGTGGCCATTGGTTCTGGCATGTTCAAAACACGCGTCCATCAGATTTTGCCCGACGCCTTTGCCTAAGAATTCCTGGTGCGAATAGAGGCGAGAGAGTTCGATCGGCCGTTCCGCCGAGATGCCTTTCTCGGTGTTTCCGACTATCAACTTTGCATAGCCCGCCGGCTTGCTTTCAATTTCGGCGATCAGAAAGATGGAGTTCTCATCTTTTAACTCGGCGGCGATCTGTTCGAGATTGAACGCCTGACGCATGTAGTGGTTAAGGTCTTCAGGAGCATTTTTCGGGTGATGGGCAAACGCATCCCAGAACGTCGTGTAGGCGAGCTCAGTGAGCGGTTGAGCGTCGTCGGGCGTGGCATGTCGAATCTCGATCACAACAGTTCTACTCCATAGTCAGCGAAATTCGAATCGGAGGTGAGAATTGGAATATTCTCAACGAGCGACTGTGCAATGATAAGTCGGTCAAAAGGATCTTTGTGATGAAATGGGAGGCTGGCAACGCGAATCAAATGTTCAGGTTCGATGGCAAAAAGTAAACTGGTTGATCGTTCGACGTGCGCGGCCACGTCGCTTATTGACCTGGAAATTACGAGTTTTCCTTTGCTCAGTTTGATCGCTATTTCCCAAAGGCTAGCGATGCTGATCAATACCTCATTGTCAGGATCGGCAATAATCTCGCTATGAGCCAATGAGAGATGAGCATCATCCTCAAGGTGCCAAATAAGAATGTGCGTATCGATCAAAATACGCATTACATATATTCCTCAAAGTCATCTAGCGGCGCGTCGAAATCATCCGCTATATAAATAACCAAGCCTTTCATTGACCCACGTTGGAGCGGCTTTTTTTCGACGCCATTCTTTGACAGTTTGGAGAGCTTGATCCGCTTCTCGTTCGCCATCTCGTGGAGCGTTGCCTCGGCATTCGGTTCCAAAATTTCGACTTCGTACGTCAACATAGAAAAAGGCTAACACAAATCCAATGCCAAAAATCAACTATTTCCCTGTCATGATCAACTTCGCGATAGTCTGCAATTGCATATTCGACGTGCCTTCGTAGATGGAGCCGATCTTGCTGTCGCGCCAGAATTTTTCAACCGGATAGTCTTTGACGTAGCCGTAGCCGCCGAAGAGTTCGATTGCTTTACTTGAGACTGCTTCGGCGCAGCGGGAAGAGTAGAGTTTTGCCATCGCTGCCTCTTTTAGAAACGGCTTTCCGGCGTCTTTTAGGCGTGCGGCGTTGTAGACGAGCAGGCGTGTTGCTTCGATCTCGACGGCCATTTCGGCTAGCTGAAATTGGACCGCCTGAAAATTGCTGATCGCCTGGCCGAATTGTTCGCGTTCCTGCGTGTATTTTAGAGAAGCTTCGTAGGCACCTTGGGCGATGCCGAGCATCTGGGCGGCGATGCCGATGCGGCCTTCGTTGAGGGTTTCGATCGAAACCTTGTAGCCTTTGCCGACTTCGCCGAGGACGTTCTCTTTCGGCACTTTGCAGCCGTCAAAGATCAATTCGGTCGTCGAACTCGCCCGAATGCCCAGCTTGTCCTCTTTCTTGCCGACCGAAAAGCCTTCGAAGCCTTTCTCCACGATAAATGCCGTAATGCCTTTGTATCCGGCGTCCGGATCAAGCGTTGCGAAGACGATGAAGATCTCAGCTTCGTTGCCGTTCGTGATCCAGAGCTTCTGTCCGTTGAGCACGTAATGATCGCCGGCGTCAGCGGCGCGAGTCTTTAACGCGAATGCATCCGAACCAGATGATGCCTCTGACAACGCATATGCACCGACCTTGCCGGTCGCCATTTGCGTTAGATATTTCTTTTTCAGTTCGTCGCTGCCCCATTTCATAAAGGCGTTTGTGACGAGCGTGTTGTGCACGTCAACAAATACCGAAATGCTTGCATCGACACGAGCCAGTTCCTCGATCGCTAAAATTGCATTAAAGATCGTCGAGCCGGCACCGCCGTATTCCTCGGGTGATTCGATCGCCATCAGGCCGAGTTCGAAGCACTGTTTGATCAGTTCGGGATCGAGTTTTGCGGCCTGTTCCATGTGTTCGACACGCGGACGGACCTCGCCCTCGGCAAATTCGCGGACGGACGAGCGAAACATCTCTTCGTCTTCTGATAAAACGGTCAATCCTGCGTTTGAAAGTGCGGTTGCTGCTGCTGTACTCATAATTTTGGTCTCAAAAAAGCTATTTTCCCGTCTGATTCGATAAACTACTATTTTAGACTTGCGAAACGGCCAATGCAACCAATTGCCCTGAACAGAGTCTAATTGAGCTTTCGGATGCAAGAAATTGAACCAACTGAAAATAGAGCCGGACTTAGCGCCGCCCATCTGAACCGGCTAAAGATCGCCGGTGCGATCCTAACGCTCGCAGGCATCGCTCTTTTTGCATATCTCGTCTATTCGGTCGGGATCGGTGAACTGATCGACGGGATCGTTCGATTTGGCGTTGTCGGGTTCGCGGTAATATTGCTCATATTTTTCCTTCGGATCTTTGTTCGAGCGTCTGCATGGGCACTGTCTGTTCATGAGCCGTACAAACTGAGCATTCGTGACACAATTCCTGGCGTAATAATTGGCGAAGCGACAAGCAGCGTCGTGCCGCTCGGATTTTTTGTCAGCGGTACAACCAAGGCCCTTGCCGTCAGGCACCGGGTCCCTATGGTCGTCGGGTTGTCGTCGGTCGCTACGGAAAATCTCTTTTACAGCCTGCTTACGTCAATCTTTCTCATCCTTGGAGCCGTTGCATTCTTGCGAAACACTACGCTAGATGATGGTTGGGTGCTGACGATCGACGTTCTGATCGGATTCATCATCCTGCTCGTCGTTTTTATGCTTTTGATGGTTATCCGGCAGTGGCATTTTGCGAGCGAGGCGTGCGAATCGCTTTATCGACGCGGCTACTTCACGCGTTTTCTAGAAAAAGGCCGTATGGATGTGCGGCTTTTTGAAAATCTCATTTACGGGTTTTACCGTCGGCATCCGAAGCGCTTCTTGCCGATCTGCGGACTCGAGGCTCTTTATCATTCACTCGGAATTGTTGAGGTTTACTACATCATCAGCCGCCTGAGTGACGTGATCCCGAGTCTGATGACGGCGTTTCTACTGGAATCGGTCAGCCGTCTGGTAACGATCCTGTTTAAGCTGATACCACTCACGCTCGGTGTGGACGAGGCCGGTGCGCAATTTGTCGGCAATACGGTTGCTCTTGCTGCGGGGGTTGGCGTGACGCTCGCCATCATTCGAAAGGGTCGCATCCTGTTCTGGACGGCGGTCGGTTTTCTTTTGATCATCAAACGCGGCCTGACCTTTAGAGATATATCAAAGTCTACAGAAGTCTAAAGCGGCCAGAAAATGGGAACGAGAATGATCGAAACGACGAAAACGAGGATCGTTAATATCGTACCGATCTTTACAAAATCCATAAATCGATAACGCCCGGGCGTGTAGACAAGGACGCACGCCGGTTCGAGCGGTGTGATGAACGAGAACGAAGCGGCGTAGGTGACGGCGACGACAAATGTGCGCGGATTGAGGCCCAGAGCAATGGCGGCTTTGACAGCCACGGGCAGAACGACGAGAGCGGCTGCCTGATTCGACATCGGCTGCGTTAAGGCTACCGTCAGGACAAAAAATCCCGCTAGAACTGCCGTCCCGCCATACTGGCCGAAATAGTTGTTTATCAGGTCGGCCAGAAACTTGTCAGCGCCTGTGGTTTCCATCGCCACACCAAAGCTCATCATGCAGGCGATCAGGACCAGCAAGCGAAAATCGATCAGCGAGTACATCTCGCTATATCGAATGGTCTTGGTAGCCAGCAAAAGCATCACACCGCTTAAAACACAGATCGCGAGCGGAATATCGTAGCCAACCACAACCTTTGAAAGCGAAAGTGCCAGAAAAAGCCCGAACGCGGCGATCGCCCACTTGCGCTTGTCGACACGTACGCTCGATGCGGATACGTCTTCGAGTATTAAGACCTCTCGGTCGACTACCAGTGGCTCGATGCCGGTACGGTTGCCCTGAACGAGCAACACGTCGCCAAAGATGAACCGTACATCACTGAGTTTATTAATGAACGTCTCGCCGTGACGGTTTATCGCGAGCACCGTGAGGTCGTAGGTTTGGCGGAATTTTAGCGTTTTGAGCGACTGGCCGACGAGGCGCGAATCGCGCATGACCAACACTTCAAACAGCTCAACGTCGTCGCTCTCGAGCAGGACGTCATTGAGCATAAAATCGGGCTTGATCTCAAGGCCGATCTCTTCTTTGACGCGCAGGATGTCGCTGATCTTGCCCTCGACGATCAGCGAATCGCGTCGTTGGATACGTTCTTCGTTGCCTGGAGCGTTGATCTTTTCGCCGTCCCGGACAATGCCGAGAACCGTGAGGTCGAGCTTGGTATTGAGACTGGCTTCGCCGAGAGTCTGGCCGACGAGTGGCGAATCGGGCAGAACGATCAACTCGGAGACGTACTCGCGGATCTGATACTGCTCGGTAAACGACTCTTCGCCGCCGCGGCTCGGCAGCATTCTACGGCCGAAAACGAGCATATAGATCATTCCGACCGAGAAGGTAATAATTCCCACCGGAGCGAGCTCGAACATCGTGTACGGTTCCATTCCGTAACGAACGATCGCTCCGCTGACCGCCAGGTTGGTCGATGTTCCGATCAGTGTACAACTGCCGCCTAAGATCGCTCCGAATGCTAGCGGCATGAGCAGTTTTGACGGCGGGATCTTGGCCCGGGCCGCGAGGCCCATGACGACGGGCAGGAACATTGCGGTCGTCGTCGTATTTTTGAGCACGGAAGCGCCAAGAGCCGCCGCGAACATAATGAGCGCGGTCAGCACGAATTCGCTATCGCCCGCGATCTTGTGCATTCGGCGGCCGATCATATCTACCATTCCGGTTTTGATCAGTCCGCCGACAAGCAGAAAAAGGCCGGCGATCGTGATAATGATGTCGTTGCCAAAACCCGCAACCGCATCCTTGACGGTGAGCACCTGAGTCAGAACGAGGCCCATTACCAGCAGAATACCAATGACATCGACCGGCAGCTTTTCGCTAGCGAAAAGCAAGATCGCCGCAACCAGAAGCAAAATGGTGATCCCGATCTCAGGTGTCATCGTGCGCAAAGGATAGCAGGGAAACGAGGAAAGAGACAAGAGACGGGAAACATGAGACAAGAGTAATACTCTTTTCCTGTCTCTTGTCTCCAGTCTCTTGTCTCAGTTCCGTCTCCTGTCTTCCTACTGCGCGCCGCCCTGAACCGGGATGTCGCCGTTCTGGCCGAAGGG
>JANLTF010000485.1:0-1586 GCA_031362825.1 Acidobacteriota bacterium
CGCCGACGAAGCGGTTTTGGAACGTGTATCCCTCCACCTTTGGCAGCGAGCGATAGTTTTCGACCGACGCGTTGGTGCTGCCGTCGGCAAAGGCATCGGCCTTGACGCGAAACAGTGAGGTGTCGCCGATCGAATAGTCGCTGCCCCACATCGCTTCGCCGCGACCGTCGCCGCGGACGAGAACGTTAAGCTGCTCGCCTTCACTCTCAAGGAACGAAAACTGATCGATCGGTGCACCCGCAACGCCCAAAGCCTGCGGAGCCGAACCGTCAAGCGGCATTTTGTAGAGCATCGATTCCGACTCAGATTTGCCGCCGCGATAGTTGTAATCGGTCGTCCAGACGTAAACTGACGACTGCGATACGTAGAACACGCGTCCGGCAGAGCCGAGAACTGCGGTTCCTTGACACTTCATATCGGGCGAACTCAGATCGCACACGGTGATCGTGTGCAGTGCCGCGACCGAGCTTTTGTCGGCCGGACGTTCGGCACGAAAGATGTTCGTGGCGGAAACGACCGGAGCGAACTCGTCGGGCTCCGCACCTTTGTGCCATTTGCGCAGGGCAGGGAACTGCTGGTTTGCGTCGCTGTAATAGCCGAGGTATTGCGGCGTGTAAAATACGAGTTTGTCGCCGATCAGACGGCTGGCGTAGTTTCGCGACGAGTAGTAGTCGTTCGAACGCAGATGATACGTCGAACGGTACGCGAGACCGCCGCCGCTGTTGATGTCGAACAGATTTATCTCCGTCCCGCCGCGTCCGTAGCTGTAGCCGATGACGACGATCGTATTGCCGGAAACTAGCATTTCGTCGTACCAATCATTGCTCGGGTCGATGCCCGGCGGATATGCGTTGACGGCGGAAACCGGTTTGAGCGCGTCGCCGCCGACTTTGACTGTGAACAAACGTCCACGCCTTAAGATAACAAGGTGATTGCCGTGAACCTTGACGATCCCGCCTTCGTCAACGCCGGCGGTTTGGGTATTTGTGATCGAATCGTCGTCCTTCGCACCCGATTTCGCTTTTCCGTCAGCGGGTGCTGATTTTGTCGCTGACAAAGGTTCGCTGGCCGCATTTGACGCGACTGAATCGGTCATTACCTGCTGCCCACGCTCACGCTGTTTTTCAGCAAATTTCTTAAAATGTTCCTTCATCTCCGCATCCGACTTGAAAGGCTGCATCGTCTTTCGCGGCTTTGAACTAGCACTCGCGACCAAATTTTCTACCGGTTCAGCCACTTCGAGAACCGCAAACGAATACGCAAAAACCCCGGCCGCCAATACAACGGCCCCCGCAACAAATGACCTTTTCATATTTTTCCTCCACGGCAGCCTGATGGGTGCCGATGATCCACGGATATTTCCATTCCAATTCGAGAACGGATGGAATCGAAAGGTCTTGCAAAAAAAAAGCAAGACCGGAAAATTTCCGGTCTCGCTTTTCTGAATAGCGTTGAATGATAAGTCGTTACTAACGCGAGTGCAACGTGCGGACAAGAGTGTCCGCACTCCGTTAGCCTCCTGCACCGTGACATTTCTTAAACTTCTTCCCTGAGCCGCAGTAGCACGGCTCGTTGGGCTTCATTTT
>JANLTF010000486.1:0-7930 GCA_031362825.1 Acidobacteriota bacterium
GCTTCCTCTTTGATCGCGTCCTGTGCCTGACGCTTTGTGCCGACAAATAGAACTTTTTGATTAGGACGCTCGGTGAGCGATTCTGTGACGTGATTGAGAGCGTCGCGGAAAAGCTTCTGCGTTTTCTGGAGGTCAATAATATAAATGCCGTTGCGTTCGCCAAAGATGTATTCTTTCATCTTCGGATTCCAACGGCGGACCTGGTGACCAAAATGAACTCCTGCTTCGAGGAGTTCTTTCATCGTTACTGTAGCCAAAACTTTATATCTCCTTGGTTTATGTATTCGGCAAGACGGCTATTAACCAAAGTGTCGTGCCGATGGATTTGGTTCAGAGTGCAAGCTTTAGCTTGTATCAGCTCACGGAGAAACAAGCTAAAGCTTGCACTCTGAACTCTAATTATCTCTTCGAGAACTGGAATCTCGCACGGGCGCCTTTTTGACCGTATTTCTTACGTTCTTTCTGACGCGGGTCGCGTGTGACGAGGCCTGCTTTTTTCAAAGCGGGACGCAAGTCAGCGTTGAATTCCATCAATGCACGCGTGATGCCGTGACGAACTGCTCCGGCCTGGCCGGCCTGGCCGCCGCCGTCGACATTTACTAAGATGTCAAATTGTTCTCCCGTTTCCGTCAAACGGAGCGGCTGACGAATGATCATTCGAAGTGCTTCGTTGGGGAAGTAAGCGTCGAATTCGCGGCGATTAATGACGATGTTGCCACTGCCCGGACGAAGGTAAACGCGTGCGGTTGAGGTCTTTCTGCGGCCGGTGCCGTAATACTGTATGTCTGCCATATCTTTAATAGTTGTCAGTGGTCGGTTGTCAGTGGTCAGTAAAATCCGCTGTCTTTGCCGACAACTGACAACTGACTACCGACAACTAGAGTTCTCTCGCCTCCGGTTTCTGGGCGATGTGACGGTGTTCTGCGTCGGCGTAAACCTTTAATTTCTTTGCCATTGCCTTGCCGAGCTTTGTTTTCGGCAGCATGCCACGGACGGCGAGTTCGATGACCTTTTCAGGCTTCTTTTCGAACATTTCCTTGACCGAAGTTTCACGCAAGCCGCCCGGATAGAGCGTGTGGCGATAATAGATCTTCTGAGCGTCCTTGGCACCGGTAAACTTGGCGTGACGGGCGTTGATGACCACACAGTGATCGCCCATATCCAGGAAGGGCGTCCAGGCCGGATTGTTCTTGCCCGACAGGATGCGGGCGACCTCGGTCGCCAGACGTCCGACCGTCTTGCCCTTGGCATCAACGACGAGCCATTTACGATTTTCTGCTAAACCTTTTCCGCTAGGAAAATAAGTAGTACTCATATTCACACACACACTGATAGAAATCTCCGCAAAAACGCGAACGCATAGAATATCGAAATGCGAGAGCGAGGTCAAGCCGAAAAAGTCAGGATCTAGCGGACAGGCGGCCGCGTTCCGTTCAGGAAGCCAACTTTGCGTTTGCCATTATTAGGCCAACAATGGTCTTGGCATCCTCGATGCGTCCATCTTGGGTCATTTCGAGAGCTTTGGTGAGCGGGATGCGGACTATTTCGACTATTTCGTCTTCGTCTAGGTTTTGGGTGGACTCGGTGAGTTCGGTGGCGAGGAATACGTGCATCTTTTCGGTTAAGAAGCCGGGCGAGACGTAGAATTCGGTTAGCTTCTCTAGCTTGCCCGCACGGTAGCCGATCTCTTCTTCGAGTTCTCGTGCCGCCGCTTGCTCAAATGTTTCGCCCGGCTCGATGCCGCCGGCGGGTAGTTCGAGCTGAAAACCACCCGCCGCGTGTCGATATTGCCGCACAAGAGCTACGCTAGCGTCTTCAAACACCGGCACGATCACCGCACTGCCCTGATGCACCACGATGTCACGTTTATACTCAATATCACCCTCGCGGATAGTATCCACGCGAAGGTCGAAGATACGGCCTTTGAATACGGTCTCGGACGAGAGAAGTTTGGTCATTGAGACTATTCTAGCAAATATTAATTCCAGCTATCAGCCGCAAGCTCCCAGCTTCGAGCCAGATAGGGCTGATAGCTCGAAGCTGATAGCTGGCAGCTGGTATTAATCCGGATCGATCATCAAACAAAAAGCGTACTTGGTGTAAGATATTGTTTAGCTATGGCGAAAAATCGCATTGGTTTGGGTGTGACAGGTGGGATCGCGGCTTATAAGGCGGTGGAGGTTTTGCGCGCACTTCAGAAGGCGGGGTGCGAGGTCTCGGTGGCGATGACGCGGCACGCGACGGAGTTTGTGCAGCCGCTGACGTTTAGGGCTTTGACGGAGAGCCATTTGATCGTGGACGATTACGATCCGGCAAATCCTGATCCGATCGCGCACATCAATTTTTCGCAGGAGATCGACCTGCTGCTGATCGTTCCGGCGACGGCGAATATTATCGGCAAGTTTGCCAACGGCGTGGCTGACGATTTTCTCTCATCGACGTATCTCGCCTCAAACGCTCCGGTAATGATCGCCCCGGCGATGAACACGACCATGTGGAACCAGCCCGCGACGCAACGTAATGTCGAGCAGCTTCGCAAAGACGGCGTGCATTTTGTCGAGCCGATCGCCGGTGAGCTTGCTTGTAAGACGGTCGGGACGGGGAAGTTGGAGGACGTTGAGAACATAGTGCGACAGGCTCTCACTTTGCTTGAGACAGGAGACAAGAGACGTGAGACGGGAGACGGGAGACAGGAGACGGGAGACCGGAGACCGGAGATCGGAGACACTTCCGAATCTCCCGTCTCTCGTCTCTCGTCTCTCGTCTCGGACCTTCAGGGCGAGCGGATATTGATCACCGTCGGCGGTACGCGGGAGGCGATCGATCCGGTTCGGTTTATTTCTAATCATTCTTCGGGAAAGATGGGCTTTGCGGTTGCTGAGGCTGCGGCTGAGCGTGGGGCAAAAGTGACGGTTGTCGCGGGGGCGACGACGGTTGATCCGCCGGCGGGCGTGACGGTGATAAGGACCGTGTCGGCGGAGGAAATGTATCAGGCCGTGAAGAAAGAACTGGCAAAGGCGACCGTTTTTGTCGGTGCTGCTGCGGTCGCCGACTACGCTCCGGCAAATGCTGCGGGTGCGAAGATCAAAAAAGACGAGCGTGATTTTATGATCCTCGAACTCAAGAAAACACAGGATATTCTTGCCGAAGTTTCGAAAAATCGCCCGGCCGGAATGCTCGTCGTAGGATTCGCCGCCGAGACAAATGATGTAATCGGTTATGCGCGTTCAAAAATGGAAAAAAAAGGCCTCGACATGGTCGTTGCCAATGACATCACGGCGAAAGGTGCGGGGTTTAATACCGACACAAATATTGCGACGATCATTACTCATTCAGGCGAAACCGAATTGCCGCTAATGTCCAAACGCGAGATGGCAGACCGGATATTGGATGAGGTCTTAAAATTGCGGAAGAATTGAACGCGGATCTAGTTGATCTAGCGGATCGGGCGGATGGGAAAGGAAGGATCCCGGAATTTTTTCTTGATATTTTTAGAATTCAGATCCGTCTTTATCCGCCTGATCTGTTTAATCCGCGTTCAAAAGCTAACTTACTTATTATTCAATGCCGAATCCGGAACTGAACAACCTGATAGCCGATGTTCGTGAGCAAGTGGTCTATTTGCGCGAGTTAGGGGTTGAGGCGTTGGACGTTCGAATTGAGAAACTAGAATTGAGAAGTGAGAATTCCAGAGTGACGCCGTCGTCGCTTCCGAGCTCAAATCTCAAATCTGAAATTCCGAAGATCGATATTCCGACCGTCCAAACGGCAAAGCCTGCGGAACCGCGAATTCCGGGGCAATCGCGGTTGGCTTCGCTGCCTTCGCTGGCGAGTTTGTCTAAACGGCCGGAAGCCGAAGCCGCCGTTGAACCAGCAAAACAAACTATGGAGACAGAACAACCTACAAAATTAGCCGCCGCGATCGCATCGACTTTGCCTGAGCCGGCTGAGACGATCGAACAAATACGGGCTGAGATAGGGCCGGATTGTACTCGTTGCAAATTATCGACGCTGGGGCGTTCGAAAGTGGTCAATAGTACTGGTAATTTTAGTGCTGATCTGATGTTCGTCGGCGAGGCTCCGGGGGCGGATGAGGATGAGCAAGGATTTCCATTTGTTGGGCGCGCGGGGAAATTGTTGACGGATATTATGATGGCGATCGGGTTTAGCCGCGACGATGTATTTATCGGCAACATCAACCGCTGCCGCCCGCCGGGCAATCGGGCTCCTGAGGCGGACGAGACCATAGCTTGCAAGCCATTTCTAAAACGCGAGATCGCGGTCGTCAGGCCCAAGGTGATCGTCGTTCTCGGTGCGACGGCCGCTCAGAATTTGCTTGAGACGAAGGTTCCTATTGGCAAGCTTCGCGGGCATTTTCACGACTATCTGGGAACGAAAGTGATGCCGACATTTCATCCCGCTTATCTGCTTCGCGACCCGCACAAAAAACGCGAGGTTTGGGAAGATATGAAGATCGTTCGTGATTATCTCGCCGCCGGAAAATAGATTCTCGTTTCGCTTGAATCTAAACCTCACAACTCATCGAAAGTACTGATAACCATCTGGAATTTATTTCCCCGACTCCGAGTTTCGAGGGAGTATGATAGAATCTCAAAATCCCCAAATTGGTTACGATAATGAGAAATGATCCTGAAAATCGAGATTTGATCCGCCGAGGCCTCGACGAGTGCCGTGCGATAACTCGTCGTTACGGGACGAGTTTTTATTTCGCCACGCAGTTTTTTCCAAAGGAAACGCGTGACGGAATATATGCGATATATGCTTTTGCGCGGATACCGGACGAGATCGTTGACGATCCGGGCAAGTCGACGCGGCAGGAGCGTATTTCGGAGTTGGAGGCTTGGCGGCAGACCTGGCTCGAGGCGATGCGAACGGGGACTTCGTCAGATCCGGTGATGGCGGCGATCGTGCATTCGTTCAACAAATACGGCATTGACGTCGAGACGGGCGAGGCATTTCTCAAGTCGATGTTCATGGACGAAGAGAAGAAGTCGTACGCCAATTACGCCGAGCTCGAGGAATATATGTACGGCTCGGCCGGAGTGATCGGGTTGATGGTGACGCGAATCGTCGGGTTTTCTACGCCCGATGCTTTTCCGCACGCGATCAAACTGGGCTATGCGTTTCAATTGACCAATTTCTTGCGCGACATACGCGAAGATTTTGACGAACTCGGCCGCGTTTATATGCCCGAGGACGAGCTCGCCCGATTTGGGCTCGAGCCGGTGGATCTTCGGCGAAAGGTGTATGACCAGCGTTTTGTCGATTTTATGAAATTTCAGATCGAGCGAAATAAGCAGGTCTATCGCGAAGCTTTTCCGGGAATCAAACTGCTCCACTGGCGTGGCCGTTTGGCAGTCAAGATCTCGTACGTGCTATACAAAGCGATCTTGGGCGAGATCGAGCGTGCCGATTATAATGTTTACCGTGAACGCGTGCGGACGGGATTTCGTCAGAAGGTCAGGTTGTCGCTGCTGGCGTTGGCGGGCGTATACGAGTAGTTTTTAGTCTACAAGGGAATTAAAACAGGATGCACAGGATGGGCAGGATAAAGGGTTGAATAGCTTCAACCTCTTTTCATCCTGACTATCCTGTAAATTTATGCCGAGTCAAAAAGTAATTATCATCGGTGCCGGAATAGGCGGGCTGGGAACGGCCGGCCTTTTTGCTAAAAAGGGCTACGACGTCACGGTTTTTGAAAAGAACGAGAACCTCGGCGGGCGGGCGAATATCTTTGAGGCGAACGGTTTCAGGTTTGATATGGGGCCGTCGTGGTACCTCGCTCCTGATCTGTTCGAACATTTCTTCAACCTCATGGGCGAACGCGTCGAAGATCATCTCGATCTCAAACGGCTCGGCCCTTCGTATCGGATCTTCTTTCGAAAAGATTCCGACAAACTAGACATACATTCCGATATCGAGATCGACGCCGCGACATTTGAGGCGATCGAGCCCGGTGCGGGCGAGAAATTGCGTCAATATCTAGCTCAATCCGAATATCAATATGAAGTCGCAACGCAGCATTTCATGTACAAGAATTACGACACGATATTCGACTTTCTGAATAAGCGTGTCGCGACTGAAGGGCAAAAGCTCTCGGTTTTTTCGAAAATGCACACGTTCGTGTCGCGGTTTTTCAAATCGCAAAAACTTCGGCAGGTGATGGAATACACGATGGTCTTCCTCGGCACTTCGCCGTACGAAGCTCCGGCATTGTACAACCTGATGTCGCACATGGATTTTAATCAGGGCGTTTTCTATCCGCAGGGCGGATTTTATGAGCTGATCAAAGCCCTCGCGAATATGGCTGAGAAGAACGGGGCCGTTTTGCACGCGAATTCGCCGGTTGCCGAGATACTCGTCGAAAATGGCGTGACGAAAGGCGTTCGGCTCGAAAGCGGCGAAACGCACAATGCTGATATCGTCATTTCAAACGCCGATATGGCGTTTACCGAGATGAAAATGCTCGCTCCGAGGTGGCGTTCGCTAAAGGAACGGTACTGGAACAAACGCGTGATGGCTCCGTCGGCGTTTATCATGTATCTCGGCGTCAAGGAAAAGCTGCCGAGCCTGGTGCATCACAATTTGCTGTTCAGCGAGGACTGGCGAAAGAACTTTGACGACATCTACAAAACCCCCAATCTGCCGCAGGAACCGTCGCTGTACGTCTGTGCCCCAAGCGTGACTGACCCGAGCGTCGCACCGGCCGGAAAAGAGAATTTGTTCGTTTTGGTTCCGATCGCCTCGGATCTGACGATAACGGAACTCGAAAAAGAAGCATACGCCGACCGCGTTCTGTCGCTGATGGAAACCGAGATGAACCTGCCTAATTTGCGGGAAAAACTCGAATATAAACGCATCTATACCGTAGAGAATTTTACGGCCGATTATAACGCGTTCAAAGGCTCGGCTCTTGGACTCGCTCACAATCTGATGCAAACGGCGATATTCCGGCCTAAGAATTATTCAAAGAAAGTGAAGGGTTTGTACTACGTCGGAGCGGGTGTAAATCCAGGCATTGGCACGCAGATCTGTTTGATCTCGGCGGAACTGGCGTTTAAGCGTGTTCACGGCATTAAGACTCCGGGGCCAATGATGGAACTATAACTAACAGTTTTGAGTTTGCCGTTTAGAGTTACCAGTTTAAGAATTTGGGGATAGCGATGTACCAAAATATCGCGAGGCCGACACCGGCGTTGATCATGGGGAACCTTCGATAGATGCTGAAGACGGAATCTTTGTCTTTGCTGATCATTGAAACCAGCATAATGCCGACATACAACAGACCGATCCAGATCACGCTTTTGCCGAGGTATTGATAAGCGAGAATTGCCGAGCCAATGTAGGCGGCGAGGCAGAATATGTGTGTGCCGGTCGGGCCGAGAACTGTTGCGATGGTTGATAATTTAGCTTCGCGGTCGGCTTCGATGTCGGGAATCGCTGAGTATGCGTGCATCGCAGCTGTCCACAGTCCGCCGGCGATGAAGACGGCATTTGGCGGTTGTTCGCCGGTCAGCATCGCATAGGCGAAAATTCCGGGCATGATGTAGAGAACGTTAAACAGCGAATCGAGAAACGGCCAGGCCTTCGCACGGATCGGTGGTGCCGAGTAGAATATTGAATAGAATAGAAAGCTAGCGAAAGCGATGATCGGCTGCAAGCCGAGAGGGGCTGCGATCGCGAAGAACGGTATGTTCGTAATTAAAATCGCCGCGACGAGGCCGCGGCGGCGTTCGGGCGTGACGAGTGCCTCGTAGCCTTCTTTTTTCGGATTTAATTTGTCGGTTTCGTAATCAAAAATGTCGTTGACGCCGTATATAAGCAGGTTAGCAGGAAGAGTGAAAAACAGTCCGAAAACCAGGACGCGCCAGTCGAGCAGTTCGCGTTTATCGGCGACGGCAGCGATCAG
>JANLTF010000499.1:0-4186 GCA_031362825.1 Acidobacteriota bacterium
GAACCCAGGGGTTTCCAATTCAGACGGCGCCTGGGCTGCCGGCGGCGTCCAAAGATCGATTCCGCGGAGTTCGAATATTTGATATTTCAGACATCAAGAGTCCCAAGCAAGTTGCTGCCGTCCAGTCGTGCCGGGGTTCGCACACACATACGCTCGTTGAGGATCCAAAAGACAAAAACAACGTCTATATTTACATTTCCGGTACATCATTCGTTCGCCCGAATGAGGAACTCGCCGGCTGCTCAGACGGAAAGCCCGATGCCGATCCAAATAGCGCGAGATTCCGGATCGATATTGTGAAGGTTCCCGTTGCGTCTCCGCAGGACGCGAAGATAATCGCGAGTCCGCGTATCTTTTCTGACGATAAAGGCAAGATCAATGCTCTGACCGACGGCGGATCGCACGACAGCGGTGGCCGTCCGCGGGAAACCGACCAGTGTCATGACATTACCGTTTATTCTGAGATCGGCCTGGCGGCGGGTGCCTGTTCGGGAAATGGAATTCTGCTTGACATCAAGGACCCGGCGAATCCTAAACGCATCGAAGCGGTCAACGATAAGAATTATGCCTACTGGCATTCTGCTTCGTTCTCAAACGACGGCAAAAAGGTCGTTTTTACCGATGAATGGGGAGGCGGAATGGGAGCCCGCTGCCGGCCAACTGATCCGACGGTCTGGGGAGCTAATGCGATATTCAACCTCGAGGGCGGCAAGCTTCGATTTGGCAACTATTACAAACTCCCGACGGCTCAGGGTGACACGGAGAATTGTGTTGCTCACAACGGATCGCTTGTTCCCGTGCCCGGACGCGATATTAAGGTACAGGCTTGGTATCAAGGCGGCATCTCGATCATGGACTTTACTGACGTTAGTAAACCCTACGAAATCGCTTCGTTCGACCGTGGCCCTATCGATCCGAATATGCTCTTGCTTGCCGGTTCGTGGTCCGCATACTGGTATAACGGCCGGATCTACTCATCTGAGATCGCCCGTGGGCTCGACGTTTTTGAGTTAACTCCGACTAAGAACCTAACCCAAAATGAGATCGATGCCGCCAAAACGGTCGAAGTTGCGGTACTCAATGTTCAGAGCCAACAGATGGTCAAATGGCCCAACAAACTGGTTGTTGCAAAAGCGTACATCGATCAGATCGAGCGTTCGCAGGGACTTCCGGCCGGAGATATCAGTTCGCTTCGACAGGAAATTGCGAAGGCCGAAGGCCCGAAGGGTGATATCAAAAAGCTGAAGAAACTCGCTTTATCGGTAGAGAAAGCATCTGGTTCGAACGCCAATTCCACGGATTCGTCCCGGATGCGTGCATTGGCAGAAATCCTTAAGGCACCTGTGCTTTGAGCCCTCTCTCAAATTGTTTAACGGCAGATCGGACGACCAGTCTGATCTGCCGTTCGGTTACTCAGAGTTTTTACCGAGCGATCAGTATTCGTATGAGCTTTCCCACCCCAATTTCCTGCTGTAGCGCGAAGACCTGGGTTTCAGGTTCTCGATTGGCTGTCACACTAATTGTCTTTTTTGTCACGACTGTGGCGGTTTGTGCCCTTCCGGGTGACCTGGATGCGACCTTCAATCTGATCGGCAGTCGTAGCGTCTCGTTTGGAGCAGGCGGTGGATTTGGACGTGCCATAGCTGTTCAATCAGACAATAAGATCGTTGCCGCAGGCTACACGAATAACGGAGTCGATCTAAACATTGCGATCGCACGATTTAATGTTGACGGTTCACTAGATACTTCGTTTGACACTGACGGACAAGTGACAACGCCGATCTTTGGCATTGACGACGGTATCGCGGCGATAGCGATCCAACCAAACGGGAAAATTGTCGCGGCAGGATACGCTTTTGACGGCGTAAATTACCGATTTGCGGTGCTTCGGTACAATGCTGAGGGTTCCCTCGATAGCGCTTTCGGCACCGGCGGGATCACGACGACCGTGATACTTTCGAATGAGAGTTACGCGACATCGTTGTCGATCCAATCGAACGGAAAGATTGTCGCAGGCGGAGCTGTTTACAACGGCACAAACTACGATTTTTCTGTCGTTCGTTACAACGTCGATGGAACGCTCGACAGCTCCTTCGACACGGACGGAATAGTGGTTACGCCCGTTCTGGCAAGTGATGATGCAGCAAATTCACTTGCCATTCAAACGAACGGCAGAATAGTGGCGGGCGGATATGCCCGTTCGGGCTCAAACAATCGGTTCGCACTCGTACGCTACAATGCCGACGGTTCTCTTGACACATCGTTTGATGGCGACGGAAAGGCAACGACGACGATCTTTGTACTCGACGAAGGCGTGAATTCCGTGGCCTTACAGCCCGACGGAAAGATCGTTGCGGGTGGATATACGTTTGACGCAACAAAGTATCAATTTGCAGTTCTTAGATTCAACGCGGACGGATCGCTTGATCCGGACTTTGATACAGACGGAAAGGTAACAACGTCAATATTGGCGGGCGACAGCATTGGGTACTCAGTCCTCGTCCAGTCCAACCAAAAGATTGTTCTCAGTGGATCGGCGTTCAGGGGTATGAACTATGACGTTGCGTTCGCCCGATACACGCCGGCTGGAGCATTGGATCCTGTCTTTAGTGCCGACGGAAAGGCAGCGTTTGATATCTTCGGCGACGATCTGGCCTTTGGTACTGCGATCGATAGTTTTGGGCGCATAGCTGTCGTGGGCGAATCGAGCAGCTTAATGTTGGCCGCTCGAATCGATGGAGACCTACCTGTGACTGCCGCAGCGGTCACAGTGAGCGGACGTGTAACCACGGCTGACGGACAAGGTATCCGGAACGTCAAAATTCTGTTAACGGGAATGGATGGCTCAATGCGAAGGTCGATAACCGGCTCGTTTGGTTATTATTCATTTGACGAAATTCAGGTTGGCGAAACGGTGACCATTAGCATCTCATCGAAACGCTACCAATTTTCCCCACCTACACAGGTCCTGACCGTCAATGACGCCGTCGAAGGGATTGACTTTAGTGCAGACCGAATGTTGTTCCGCCTGCAAGATCCGGAGAGCCAGATACCTTAGAAAACTAGCGAGATCATGGCTTTCCTGATTTCAGGGGCCTTATCATTATTTGCTTCTGGTTGGTCGGCAGTAAGGCCGCGAGATCCTTCACCAAATATTTCAAAACATCAGCATTCGTCAGCATATCGAGATGGTTAAAGCCGCGACTGGCTCGGAAAATGCTCAGCGTATCCTTATCGGGCAACTGCGAAACCGCTTGTTCGCCGCCGCCGCCTGGTTCAAACCTTCGGACCCGGGATGTCGACATGCAGATGTAATTCGGTGGACGCTCCGTCAAGGTGGCATCCGCGTTGCAAAATAGTGAACTGACGAACGGCACGAGGCCGTCGGCATCGCCGAAATGGCGGCCGAGTCCGTTGACAAGTCCGACATTTGCCAGAGCCAACAGCCGATGCTCGTTCAACTGCCCGCCCATCCTAGTCTCGAGCAGCATCGCCCCCGTTTCAAACACCGATAGAGTCGAGGCTGCCGTTCCGCCATAGGCGATCAGTTTTGAGGAAAACGGCGCAAACGCACGATTGCTGCGTGCTAGGTCCGCGTTGATATCTTTCGACGACGCGTCGAGTTTTAGGTCATAGTTGTCCCACCGGAGGTCAGAGCGGTTCGGTGCCGATGGCGATCGAACGGACGGCCCAGACTTGCCTTTCTCGGAGCGCCAGTAGTATTGCTGAACACCATTGTAGATCGCCTCGAACTTGTCGGGAACGAACCGTTTCATTGTTACCGGATCGTTCGCTCCCGGCGTACCGTGATGTGGCGTCGCAAGCGTAATAAATCCAATTGTCGTCTCGCCTCCTTTCTTGCCCTTCCAAACGCCTCTCGTATGTTCCGTCTCGCCGATGTAAGATTTGGCGACGAGGCCGCCCATACTGTGGGCAACGATGACGTGCTGGCGGCCGGGAATTTTCTGATCGATGAGATCACGAAGCTTTGCCGCAATTGTCGAGACGGGCTCACGGTCACTACAATATTGAAAGAGATAAAGCGAGTATCGGCGGTCAAGGCCCGAATCTTTGGCGTTAAATAGTTTTACAAATTCCGCCCACGTCTTATTGTCGGTCTCGACATTCGCACTGTCAGTTGTTGCCTGGATGCCGTGGATCAGAATTAACGGTGTTTTCGACTGTG
>JANLTF010000252.1:0-6292 GCA_031362825.1 Acidobacteriota bacterium
ATCAACTTAATGACGAGACGTCGCCGATCGAATCGCGCGTCGTACGATTAGTATCCGCTAAGCCGCCCGCTCATGCAGGCGGTTCTGACTTTGTCCGTGGGCGTGCGGGGATGGAATATCGCGATCTGATTCCGGAACGTGCTGGCGGAAAAGTGATAGCGTCGCACATTCGGCTGCTTGAGGACGGGCCGGTGGCGGATTATGTTCACTATCACAAGATCGAATTTCAGATGATCTACTGCCTCAAAGGCCGCGTTCAGGTGGTTTACGAAGACCAAGGGCCGCCTTTCTGGCTTGAACCGGGTGATTGCGTCGTACAGCCGTCCGAAATTCGCCATCGCGTCCTATTTGCCGAGGGGCAAGCCGAGGTTCTCGAGGTCACAATGCCAGCCGAGCACGAGACTTGGGTCGAACACGATATGACGCTGCCAAACGCGAACATCAATAAAGACAGGGTGTTCAATGGTCAGAAGTTCTCGGTGCAGCGATCTCCGTCCGGAGCTTAGATCGCGCATTTAACGGGCGAAACCGGGCCAAACAAGGCCGTGAATTCCCTTGCGAAGGCAATATCAAGGAATAACAAGGCCGTGAAATCCGTTAACGAGGGCGTGTTAACCGATGACATCGCCGTGTCAACCCTTAACACGAGCTTGTCAACTCTTGATATGGCCTTGTCAACACTTTACACGGACATATCAACTCTTGACACGCCCCTGTCATCGCTTAACACGATCTTGTCATCACTTTTTACAGGTCTGTCATCGCTTTTTATGGGCCTGTCATCGGTTGATACGGGCGTGTTAACACCGAAAATTAGGGTGTCAAGTCCGAACAGAGCCGTGTTAACACCAAAATCGCAGATCGCGCGGTTTCCAATGGCCTTCGCGCAGGATCTTATAGAATGTCTTTAGCCCTATCCAACCTCAATTCGCGGAGTTTCGCGATCAGTTCGCGTTGATTTAGTTCGATCGCGCCGTTTTGGACGGCGATCTCCCGGCCTTCGGCGGTCAGATCGAAGTGCGGAGAGCTTTTTGGCTGGAACCACTCGGCCCTCATGCCGAGACGAACGGCGAATTCAATCAGTTCTTCGACGCTGTCGCCGATCAAATGACAAGACGGCCCATGTCGCCAACCGTAATCACGCAAGTTGTCGATATAGACCGCCATTCTTAAAGCATACTATTTCTTAGGTTTGGCCGTTTCCGTACCAAATTTCTTCGAGTTCTGGCTTCCCCACTTACCCGCGAGCGTTCCGTCATCCAGTACATCGTAGCCAACGAACGCACACTGCTTTCCGCCGAAGCCAACTGCAACAAACTCTCCGGCGCGGATCCCGAAGCCACTGAACGCATTGCCTGTGTTCCAATTAAACACGTAGCCGTCGCCGTCCTTCGTGACCTTTAGTGTGCCTTTGTAGGCTTCGCCCTTCGGATTTTTCCCCGCGATGGTATATTCGCCCTCGAGGTCGGTGCCGCTGGTGCGGGTCGCGGTCTCGATTTCCATCTTATTCTCGCCCCAATAACCATTCTTAGAACTCATTGAGCCGTCCGCAGCGATCTTGAACAGAGCGACGCCGCAGCCTTTTCCGTTAGCTCCGTCAGTGTAAGAGACTGCGACCCTATTGTCTGACAATACTCCGACGCCATCGTATGATTTTCCGCCTGAGGCCCACGAAAATTGGTACACATCGTCACGCGGCGTTACGTTCAACTCCGCCTCATACTGGCCGCCGCCGTCCGGATTCGAACCGGTCGCGTCGTATTTGCCCGCGATGTCGAGTTTCTTCGCTGATGTGGTACTTGTCGATGGCGAACTTGCCGGCGAAGCGGTTGTCGTAGTGTTCGTCGTAGTATTGGACGTCGTATTCGTGCTGCTGCCGCCGCAGGCGATGCTTAACGCGATAAAGATTACCGCTATCAATGACAAAATGCCGATCGATCGATTATTTTTCACAGCTATTCTCCTTTTTATCTGGTATTGGTTTGGTGCTAAACATCATAGTCGCTTTTTCTACGCTTTCCAAGCGGGCATGATGGCGTTTGCGTCATGCTCGATTGGCTTTGAACAGTGAAGTAAAGTAACTTTTCATTATGCGAAAATATTTGTTCAGAGCCATATTGATTACGCTTGTGATGGCGTGGCCGATCTTAGGTCAAAACACAATAAAGGACCTCAAACCAACCGTCATCCTCATCTCGCTCGATGGCTTTCGATATGATTATCTCGACAAATACGCTCCGCCTACACTCAATTCCCTTGCGAAGAACGGTGTCCGTGCAAAATGGATGGTCCCATCATTTCCCACGAAGACATTTCCAAATCATTACACGATCGTCACGGGGCTCTATCCGGCGAATCACGGTCTCGTTGAGAACAACATTTACGATTTTGGCACCGTTTTCACGATGAGCAAACGCGAGGAGGTAGAGAATCCGCGTTGGTACGGAGGCGAACCGATCTGGGTCACTGCCGAAAAGCAGGGCCAGGTATCTGCTTCATTCTTCTGGCCCGGTTCGGAAGCAAAGATCGGCGGCGTGCAGCCGACCTATTGGAAAACATACGATGGCAAGATCCCAAATGACGAACGCGTCGATACAGTACTTGGCTGGCTCGATCTGCCCCGAGGTAAGCGTCCGACAATGGTTACCATGTATTTCAGCGACACTGACGACGCAGGGCACGCCTATTCGCCCGACAGCGAAAAGGTCCGTGACGCTGTGAAAACTGTGGATGGCAACATCGCCCGACTGCTTGACGGACTAAAGAAACGAAAGATCGACAAGAAGGTGAATATTATTGTTGTCTCGGATCACGGGATGGCCGCAGTCGATCAGAACAACGGGGTCGTGATGGACGATCTGTTCAATTTTGACGATGCCGAGCGTATTTTATGGACGGGCGAGATCGTGCAGATATTCCCAAAGGCCGGCAAAGAAGACGCGATCATGTCAGGCCTCGAAAAGCCCGGCTTACACACCACTTGTTGGCGAAAAAGCGAAATTCCGGAACGCCTGCAATACAAACAAGGTGCTCGAGTGGCACCGATCGTTTGTTCGTCGGAACTCGGATGGATGATGACAAGCCGTGAGCGTTATGAAACGCTGAGAAAGCGGCCTGATTTTGGACGCCTTCGCGGCGCCCACGGATACGACACTAAATATCAAGAAATGCAGGCGACGTTCATCGCACACGGCAAAGCGTTTAGAAAGAGCTTAGTGGTCGAGCCGTTCGGGAATATTGAGGTTTACAACGTAATGTGCAAGATCCTCCGACTGAAGCCTGCGAAGAACGATGGAGAACTCGGACGTGTGAAAGTAATGCTCAGATAGCTGATACCATTTCTAAGAAATATACGCCTCTACTGTTGTCGGAGAGATTGCGGGAGGAGAGGTGTATATGAAAACTTCAAAGATAATTCTGTGGCTGTTCGTTGTACTCCTTGGTATCGAAGTCGGTGCGGGGCTTTATGAGACGGTAGTATTGATTCCGATGTGGCTGGGCGGCGCTCCTGATTCTGCAATTAAGTATTACGAACTCTACGCCGCCAATCCCCAGTTTGCTCTGCGAGCCGGAGAGAAATTCTGGATCTTCTTTACTCCACTCGTCGGCCTGCTTGCGATCGCGACCTTTCTCACAAGTTTTAAGACATCTCCGAAACATCGAAAGTGGCGACTCATTGGAAGCGGCCTTTCCATCTTCATCGTAGCAGCGACCTTCGCATGGTTCGTGCCGAACATAATGCGTCTTACATTCGATGTTCCAAATATGTCGGCCGAGGCGATCGCAACGACGGCAAAATGGTGGGTCAATCTAAACTACGTCCGCTGCGTTTTGGCCGTCACGGCCTTGCTATGCACGCTTCGGGCTTTGAGTATTCCCCGAGAGTGAGAGCGTCTATTCGCCGGCCACTATGGTTAGGACCGCGATCTCTGGCGGCACCATGAACCTGAACGGCAGAATGCTGGTGCCGATACCCGTCGTTACGAACATATCGACGTTGTCCTCGCGTTTGTGTCCATACGAATACTTTTGCCCATAGCTCGAAGGAACGATCGGTGTGCCCAAAATTGGAAGCCATACTTGCCCACCATGGG
Source organism: Acidobacteriota bacterium (assembly GCA_031362825.1). Taxonomy (GTDB): domain Bacteria; phylum Acidobacteriota; class Blastocatellia; order Pyrinomonadales; family Pyrinomonadaceae; genus OLB17. The sequence continues at coordinate 4,095 of JANLTF010000252.1, forward strand.
TGTGCCCTGCAAGCACTAGTTTTAGGTCGGGCGATATCAGGTTGCTTCCAGTGATGATGTTAAGCATATCGGGATTGTGTTCGAGTACGATCAGATCGCCGCCTTGTCTGGATTCAGCCAAAACCCGCTTTGCCTCGTCGGCAAATTCTTTCCATTGCTTGACCCGCAATATGTCGCGAAGGCCGAGAATTCGAAGATTCGTCCCGTTGCGAACGATCGTCACTACCTCGTTTTGCAGCACTCGATACCCGACGCGGTTAAACTCCCGGGCCGTAATGTCGTCGCCAAACCAGCCATCATGATTACCGAGAACGGCATAGACGCCATTCTTTGCCTCGATTCCGGCCAGGCCGTCAGCGATCTCGCTCACCGGCATCCTCAGCGTTCCATCGGGCCCTTCGGAAATGTAGTCGCCCAGCAATACGACAATGTCAGGATCTTGCTCATTCGTTCTCTGGACTATCTCTCTGAGCCTTGCGGGCGTGACGCCATTCGATCCGCCGTGAATGTCAGATAGCATAACTATCTTTAGCCCTTCGAATGCAGGGTTCCAGCCCTTGATCTTGAGTGTAGTGTGATTGACGACGAGACGATTCGGCTCGATAAAATATGAATACGCGAGACAAGCGAATAGGATTACGCAAAATACACCAAAGCCGTAAACAAAATTAGTGACCCATGGTCTCATCCGCGTCGCCCTCTGTCGTTAGATCTTATCCCAAAAAATACTCGCCCCAGCGGCGATCGACCAATTTAACAATATCCTCACGAGCCTCGACGACGCCCGGATACCACGGCTTCATACGTGCGTCGATGACGATCGGGGCTCCGTAGCCAATGTGGTTTTTCTGTATCGCCGCTTCCTTTGCATAGATATCCGACGCCGGATCGAACCGCGTCCACGTTGCCCACAGGAATTTTTCAGTCGAACGAGCAAACTCAATGCTGTCGTGGACTACAACCATCTGCCAGTCGGCAAACTTGCCCGACTTTGCAATGCGTTCGGCAAGATCTTTGTCATTTGCGTACGAGTCGGCCTCGACTACGAGACAGCCGGCGCAATATGCCTCTGCCGCCCGAACGCCTTGGGGCAAGTCGCCATGAAACTCACGAACAAGTTCCCTTTTCGCCTCACCGGTCCCCATCAAAATCGCCTTCGAGCCGAAGTTGACCTTGCCGCTCGCGTAATCGAGCGTGTCAAAGGCGGTCTGGGAAAAGATATGCAGATCTCGGTGCAATTCGGCGCGTTCGAGTATGTGTTCGAATAAGGATCTGAAATCGCGGAGGTCCTGCGGCTGATCGGTCAGCAAAAGGAATTTTGTGAGCGTTAACTGCCCTTCACCTAAAATACGAAATCCTGCGGACAAGCCCTCACGTCCATAACGCTCGCGAACGACCGCGGCCGCCAGCGAATGAAAACCGGTTTCACCATAGCTCCACAGATCGCGAACCGCAGGCATCACGAGCGGAAACAGCGGCGATAGTAATTCCTGCAGATAATCGCCGATAAAGTAGTCTTCTTGCCGCGGCTTGCCGACGACCGTAGCAGGATATATCGCGTCCTTGCGGTGAAAGACAGCATCGGCGCGGAACACTGGATAATCGTGCGTCAGTGAATAATATCCGTAATGATCACCAAACGGTCCTTCCGGACGGCGTTCGTGTGGGGCAACGCTGCCGCAGATGGCAAACTCGGCTTCGGCGATCAAGCGATGTCTGGCGTCACCTAGTGGATTCTTAGCGGTCGTGATCTTTTCGCCGGCAAGCAGTGACGCAAGCATGAGCTCCGGCAAACCTTCGGGCAGCGGAGCGATCGCAGACAAGATCATTGCCGGTGCACCTCCGAGGAATATCGTAACAGGCAGCGATTCGTTTCGTTGTTCGGCCTCAAAATAATGAAAACCGCCGCCCTTGCCGATCTGCCAATGCATTCCAGTCGATTGTTTGTCGTAACGCTGAATGCGGTACATTCCAAGGTTATGCTTGCCGTCTGTCGGGCTTTCTGTATAGACAAGCGGCAACGTCACAAAATGCCCGCCGTCCTCATGCCAGAGCTGCAACAGCGGCAATTTCTCGAGATCGACGGTCGTTTGCCGAGATTCAAGAACGGGAGCGCTTCGGGTTTGTTTTGTCCCGAATTTCGTCGCTGAGATCGCAAGGTCTCGATACTCCCAGAGCTTTCCCAATTTTGGTGGCAG
>JANLTF010000516.1:0-4214 GCA_031362825.1 Acidobacteriota bacterium
GCCGCGAATCGCGTTGCCAAATGGAACGGCACGGCGTGGAGCGGGCTCAATTCACCTCACATTCCGACGAGTTTGACCGGAATGGTGTTCATGGGCAACGACCTTTACGTCAGCACCGGAACAACGACCGTCGCGAATCCCGCTTACTTTTCGAAATATGACGGTACAACTTGGACAATGCTCGGCGGAGACCTGGGCGACCGCGGCGTGAGTTCGCTGGCTGTCATCGGCAGTGAGATTTACGTCGGAGGCGGCTTTACCTCGATCAACGGCATTACCGTAAATAACATCGCTAAATGGAACGGCTCGACGTGGTCGGCAGCCGGCGGCGGCCTTCCGCCGCAAGGTTTCGGTATCGGTGGACCGAGGCTCGCCGCCGCGGGTAATGATCTCATCGCGACGGGTGCCTTTACTTTGGCATCAGGCGCACCGGCAGATCGTCTTGCTCGTTGGAACGGGACCGCATGGTCGGGATTCGGCACGGGCCTAAACAACAATGGCACTGCGATAACTGCAGCGGGCGGCGATATTTTCGTCGGAGGGGCGTTTACCACAGCGGGCTGTAACTCCTCGCCCTACTTTGCTCGCTGGCGGCAAAATATTTGGACAGGAACCACAAATTCGGATTGGCACACCGTCACAAACTGGGGCGGCGGATCGGTTCCTCCTGCAAATAGCGGAATATCCATTGGTTCGAGCAACGTATCGATCTCGACGGCGGACGTCACCGTCAGCAGCCTGATCGTTACGGGTGGCCGCACCGTCACCATCGGAACGGGACGAACCTTGACCGTAAACGGAACTCTCGACCTAAGCAACGCTTCGCTCGCAGGTCCGGGAACGTTAGTAGTGAACGGCGATCTAAGTCTGAACCAAGGCAGCATCGCAGGCCTCGCGGGCCTAACGGTCAATGGAAATCTTTATCTGAACGGCGGAACAATAATCGGTAGCGGCCCCGTTGCATTGACAGCGTGCCGTGCCTCGGCTCTGGTTGGCGGCAGCGGCACTTCGTTTATCAATTCACCGCTTACGCGATGCGTGAATGCGAGCGGAACATACCGCTTTCCCGTTGGTTCTAACGGACTGTACGCACCCGTCGAACTTTCCGGCGTGGTCGGAACCGGCAACTTTACGGTCGAACCAAAGACCGGAGCGTTTTCGGGTGCGGCGACCGGCCTTCCGGCAAATCGTTTGCAGCGTTGGTGGAACACGACCGCAAGCGGCATCACGCAGGGCGACCTTGTGTTCAATTATCTTGACACGGAAGTCGTCGGTATCGAGGGCCGATACAGGGCGTATCGCATTAACTCAGGAACGGCCGAACTTGTACCAACGGTACTAAATCGGACGACGAATAGAGCGACGGTTAGCGGAGCGACGTCATTCGGTGCATGGACACTGGCCGAAGGCCCTGCGACGTTTGAACAGCTCAAAGGCCGTATCACAACGCCGCAGAACCGCCCGGCGGGACGCGTGATCATTAGCTTGACCGACAGCCTTGGGAATGTCCGTTGGACCCTGACAAATCCTTTTGGATACTACCGCTTTCCAAATGTTGAGACGTGGAAGACATACACCGTCAGGCTGCAGTCCAAGCGGTTTACGTTCGCTTCAATAGAACGGAGCGTGGATTTCACGGAGGCCAATCCGGACGTGAACTTTGTCTCGACGGACCACTAACGGAGATAGTCTTCGAGCTTGGTCGATGCGTCTGTTTTGTCGTCGCGGTATTTGACGATGATCGGGCAATAGATCGACAGGCCGTTTTCTTTACCGAATCCGCTTGAAACCGCCCGCGAACCCTGCACGACGACAGCTCCTGCGGGTATTTCGAGCGGTTTTTCTCCGTCGGATTTGATGACGCGGCCATTTGGCAGGTCGAACACAGGCGTGGAACGCGTCAGTATCACGCCGCTCGCCAAAACCGCTCCTTCGCGAACTATCGTTCCTTCGTAAACGCCCGTATTCCCACCGACCAGAACGTCGTCCTCGATTATTACCGGCACGGCTCCGACCGGTTCCAGCACACCGCCGATCTGAGCGGCGGCGGATAGGTGAACGCGTTTCCCGATCTGCGCGCAGGAGCCAACAAGCGCGTGGCTATCGACCATCGTCCCTTCGTCAACATACGCACCGACGTTGATATAGGCTGGCGGAACAACCACAACACTCGGAGCCACATAGGAACCATCTCTGATCGCCGAGCCGCCCATGACGATCCGCACGCCATCTTCGAGCGTCATCGGTCGCAGCGGAAATGTGTCTTTGTCAAAGAACTGCAGCGTCTCTGTCGGCTTAGACATCTCGACCATCTTGCCCATACGGAAACCGAGCAGAATGCCTTGCTTGACCCACGCGTTCGCGTTCCAGTTGCCGCTCGAATCTTTCTCCGCAGAACGGATCTCGCCCCGACGCAGTGCGGTCTTAAAATCCTCGTAAATTGCCCGATCGTCGGCCGAAAACTCTGTCTGTGCGAACAACGCGGTGATTTTTTCCTGTAAAGTCATGTCTTATTTTCTACTTTTATTGTAGATCAGCGAAGCCGCGACCCAGATCACGAACTGTAGCGGCATCCAAACATAAACCGCAAAAGCGTCGAGCGTCTCAAAGCTCATCTTCACGTCGGCGTCGATCAGATACCACAGCACCCCGAACCCGGCCAGATTCAGAACCATCAGGATCGCGGCAACCACAAAGAAACCATACGCCGGATGCTTCTTAACGCCGCCGGTTTTTGACGGCCCACGCGTACTGGCGACCACAACACTGATGATACCGGCGACAAAAAATGTCGTCGCCGACCAGAAAAACACGAGGAACGCGATCAGCCCTGAAAGATCAAGATCAAACATAGTCGCACCTGGATCAGATCAACGTGAAAATACGGCACGACCGATCAAACCGATTCCACCCGCGAATAAGATCAGCATTATCACTGTGTTAAAAAGGCTGGTTGGCTGAAAATATACTTGCAGGTTCATGAGAATACCCGATGCGATGATCACCACGCTTGCAAATATCAGCAGCCAGCCTACGATCGACCTGCCGTTAAAGAAAACGAACGCGATACCGAATATCAAGGGTATCAGCGACAATCCAAACGTGTTGTACCCGCCCCAATTCCAAAAACCGCTCGAAACGATCACGCGGCTAATGAGCAAGTATCCGCCCGAGATCGCCATCGACAACCCGACAAAAAACTCGATCACGCCGCCAGAGGTTCCGCCCGGTTTTTTTAGATCGTCAAATTGCATAGTGTCGCTAGTCGTCAAGCCCGCGCCCGATCAATTTCCCGATCGGAAACGCAAACAAAAGGAAGGCAAGCCCCAAAATAAAATAGAAAGCACCAGAAATCATTCCCTGCGACGCATCATATCCATCAATCTTGAAGATCGGGGAAATTGTAAGCATTACGGTATAGACGAAGCCATTGATTCCGAATAGCAGGAATACAATCCCCAGAAGCCGAACAAGAAAGATCGCAATCTTTTGAAATGTGTTCATTTACTATTTCAACTCCTTAACTATCTCCCGCAATTTTTTCCGCGCCGCGTCGGTAACAGGCACGAGCGGCAACCGTAAATTTTCTTCGAGCAAGCCAATTTCCTTCATTACAAACTTGCAAGGTGCCGGCGATGCTTCGATAAAATTGGCTTCCATCAAGCTGAGCAGTTTGTAATGGATCTTGCGGGCGAAGTGGAACGAGCCGTTTAGGGCGTGTTCGACCATTTTCGACGTTTCTTTTGGTAGTTCGTTGGCGATCACGGAAACGAGGCCGTCGGCTCCGAGGGCAATTAACGGAATTGTGGACGCGTCGTCGCCGGAGAATACCTTGAAACCTTTCGGACGGCCGTTGATTATGTGCGAAACCTGTGAAAAGTCGCCGGATGCTTCCTTGGTCGCGACGATATTGTCAAATTTCTCAGCGAGACGCAGGGTGGTCTCGGCTGAAATGTTCGACGCCGTTCGTGACGGGACGTTGTACAGCATTATCGGGAAGCCTTTCACGCTCTTCGCAATCTCGCTAAAGTGAGCGAACATGCCTTCCTGCGTTGGTTTGTTGTAATATGGAGCGACGACGAGTGCCGCGTCGGCACCGGCCTCTCTCGCACGGCGTGTGAAATCAATGGTCGCGGCCGTGTTGTTGCTGCCCGTTCCGGCTATGACGTGGGCCTTTAGACGCTTCGCGACTTCCACCGTCATTTTGATGACGT
>JANLTF010000538.1:0-3902 GCA_031362825.1 Acidobacteriota bacterium
TCGTGCGCGTGAAGCTCTCGTCGTGGGTGTCGCCGCTGGGGACGTCTTTGGCGTAAAACGGTTTGCCGATCATCATCTTCACTTTGGCGGGGCGTATGCGCCAGGAATTTCGCGGCCACACCTTGTAAAGGCCGTCGATCGCGATGGGGACGATGGGGACGTCGAGTTCGGCGGCCAGGATCGCGGCGCCTTTTTTGAAGTTATGCAGTTCGCCGTCGAATGCTCGCTCGCCTTCGGGATAGATATTTAGCACCTTGCCCCCTCTCAGGCCGATCGCACCGGCTTTCATCGCCCGCATGAGCTCGGTATCGGGGTTCACGGGCACGACATTCAGCAGTTTTGCGATGTACTTGGTCAAACCATTGTTAAAAAACTCGCTCGCACCGACGTGAAAGATGTTTTTGAACAAAGCAAACGGATAGTTCGAGCAAATAACGAACGGATCGAGGAAGCTCTGATGGTTGGGGCAGATGATAAACGCCGGACCGCGGGCCGCCTGCCCGCCGGTTTCAGGAGGCAGGCTGGCAGCCCGCGTTCCGACGGAGAGATTTTCCTTGCCTGTGACCTCTAGCCGCATGAAAATTTTGAAGATCAGCCAGAAAAATTTGTAAATTGTGAACGCAAACGCTCCGAAGATGGGGCGGTTCTGGAGAATTCCCTCGACCTCGGGGAATTTGTCGTCGGTTTCGCGAACGATCTTACCCCAATTTAGATCGACGGATGCGATCTCCGCTGTTTCGCCGCCGTGTTTGTTGACGAGTTCGATGACATTTGCGACGGTGAGCGCGGTCGCGGCTTCGTCGCCGTCATATTCCGTCGAAAATGCCTGCTCAAGCGCCGCAAATGTCTCGGCACGAGCGAGGCTATCGAGGCCAAGGTCAAGCTCGAGGCTCATCGACGGATGAATTACGTCGCCGTCCTTCGCATTCTGCCGGATCGCGGCAATGACGGCCTGTGCCGTGGGCGTCTGGAGCATCAGTTCGTCACCGCTGCTTAAGCTCCACGTTTTTGTTTCCTTAGCCTCGGTCGTAACCTCGCCGCTTTCGATCTCTTTCTTTAGTTGAAAACGTTTAATTTTACGAGTCGCGGTTCGCGGCAGTATCTCTTGCCGAATAATATAGTCGCGAACGCGCCAATATTCGGGCAATTCGCGACCGAGGCTGTCGAGCGCGTGTCGGATCGCCTCTTTCGAGTTTGCGATCTTTGCCTGCTTCAGATAATCGAAGTCAGGAACTACGACGGCAGCGAGTTTCTCGGCTCCGCTGCGGCCTTCGGACTCGTCTTCGATGCCGATAATTGCGAGCTCGGCGACGAGCGGGCACTTGAGATAGTGAACTTCGAGGTCTTCGGGATGAACATTTTTCCCGCTCGGCAGCACGATCACGTCTTTGCCGCGTCCGACGATGTAAAGATGCCCGTCAACGAGCTTTCCGAGGTCGCCGGAGCGGAAAAAGCCGTCTTCCGTGAAGGCTTCCGCGTTCGCCGTCGGGTTTTGATAGTAACCTTTGAAGACCATCGGGCCTTTTATCAAAACCTCGCCGACGCCGTCTTTATCGGGCTCATTGATCTTGATCTCAATGCCGTGCATCGGCTTGCCGACGCTGCCGACGCGATTGTCGTCTTCGTAAGTCGCCGTCGCCGCACCGCTCGTTTCAGTCAAACCGTAGCCCTGCAGGATCGTAAAACCCAGCCGATGGAAATCGATCGCCACGTCCGCGTCAAAACGACTGCCCGCCGAGATCGCAACCCGCAGGTCGCCGCCAAAACCATCGTGAACCGCGCCGAACATCTTGCGTCCGAGATTAACGCCGAGAGTGTCGCGGAACACGCCATTCGCCGCGAGCATCACTTTGAATAACCGCTGCACCACGCCGGGCTTTGCCTTTACACCGTCGAAGATCTTTTTGTGGAATAGATACCAGAGGCGCGGGACCGTGGTGAGGATCGTCGGTTTGAATTCCTTCATCGCCTTTGAAAGTTCGTCGGGTGTGAGTTCCTTGAGGTAACCGACCTCGCAACCGTACTTGGTGGCGATCCACATATTTACGATCTGCAGGTACGCGTGGAAGAGCGGCAACAGGCTGAGTATCTTATCTCTGTCGGAAAGGTTGATGACGAGATTGACGCCTTCGAGCTCGGCAATAATATTACCGTGTGTCAGCGGAACGCCCTTCGGCGTGCCCGTCGTGCCGCTCGTATACATAAGCACGGCCATGTCATCGCCTCGTGCGGGCGGTGTTTCGGAAGCGAACTCGGCAGGGAATTCAGTCGCGGCCCAGTCTTCGAAATGCTCGAAACCAGCGGCGTCTTCGTCGAGGTTCCAAACGACCTTAGAAATGGTTCGCCCGAGCTTTTCTTCTACTTTCGCGAAGTGCTTGGTCTGGTCGGGCGAAAGAAAAGCGACCTTTGCCTCAGAGTTGACTAGGAAATTGGTTATCGTATCGGGCTCGCCGTGAGGATCAAGCGGAACAATGACCGCACCGATCATCAAAGTGCCGAGATATGCGATCGCCCATTTGGGATGATTTTCGCCAATTAGAGCTACGCGATCGCCAAACTCGACGCCCTCTTGCCGAAGGCGATACGAGACGCTGCGAATGCGTTCGTGCATCTCGGCCCACGTGTAGGTTGCTTCGTCGCTGCCGACAATGCGCATCGCCGTTGCATTGGGACGCGACTCAAACGATTCGATCAATTGCTCGCAGAATGATTTAGACATAATTATCGAGGCGGTTCGATAATCTTATTCCCCAAGCAACCTAAGCGCAAGGTCGCGAGCCTGTGTTCGAATCTCAGGAATGGCTGTCGTTTCCCAAAGAGTGCCCCGAAGTGCCGTGCCGAGCGTGTAAACGACATCGGAATATTCGCCATTCTTGTTTACAACGCGGCCTTCGGGCGAAGCGGCGATGCCGAGGGAGAGTTCGTCGTTTCGTATGTGGTTGCGGTCTATTAGGTTTTCGACGAAGGCCGATTCGATCTTGGCGAAATTTGCCTGCGAGCCGATGCAATTGACGAGAATATTGGCCGTAGCATGTTTTTCGACGCCGTCTCTGATGTATTTGATTTCGAAACCGGCTTCCGTCTTGTCTATGGCCCTTAGACGGCCGCGAAGGATCTCCAGCGTGTCATTCTTTTGCATTTCGTCGAGGACCTCGGCCGCTTCGGCGGGCATACGATGGCGTGCGACGTTCCAATAGCGGCTGAGATGCTGCATGAAATACTTCTTTTCGGCAAGCGGGAGGTCTAGCCACATCTGCTGTGTTACCGGCCGGAGACTGTCGATCACGGCTCTCCAGTTGCTGCCTTCTGCCTCGGCCTTTTTTGCGTGCCTGCGGACGGTCTTTAGGATATCCGTGATCCGCGTCATGCCTTTTACATCGTCGGAAAATGATGGATATGTGTAGCCGAGCTTGTGAACTGCCGGCAACATGCCTCTGGTCGAGATCGCCGAGATCTTGCCGGCGTGTACGGTCTTGTGGAGATGCAAGGCAACATCGATCATCGACAAGCCGGTTCCGACGATGAAGATCGTATCGTTCGGAGCAATCGATTCGTAAAGGTCGGCTCCCCAAGGGTTTTGAAAATAATCGGGCGAATCGACAAACGACAGATCGGCGACGCTCGGATGCGGCGGCTTGAAGTTTCCAAATGCGAGCACTACGTTATGCGACGGCACGATCTCACCCGAACGCAACATTACTTCGGCGGAAGAGCCGTTGACCGACATATCGACGGCTTCGTCGTCGATAAGATTTAGGCGGACGTTTGGTTTTGGTGAGATAGTTTCCTTATCAAAAACATCGCGGAGATATTCGCCGAACAAGCGGCGGGGAACGAAGTCATGAGGATCATTTTCGTGGCCGTTGGCGGTCAACCAGTTGTGAAAGTGATCGATCTCGTCG
>JANLTF010000543.1:0-2196 GCA_031362825.1 Acidobacteriota bacterium
GCGAAGCGGCAAGCGGCGTAATTGAAAATGAAACGAAAACAATCGCGGCGAGCCAGATTTTAACCGCCGACGAACAAATGAGTTTCGACCAAGAAGCTCGGCGCGCCAAAGCGTCGCTGTCGCCCGAAGAAGCCGTAAGCAATCCGACCGGCGCGAGTGAGCAAGTTTGCGCCGCCGTCATTTGCGCCAAGCCGATCCCTAATAAAAAACCTGCTAAATAGATCTTGATTTTTGTCGTGACTTCTTTACCAGTTTCAAACGTCATGATTTGTTCGTCTCCTACATCTCAAAAAAATCTAATGCGCAATAGCGATCACTAGCGAGGGTTGAGCGGACAGATTAACCCGCCGAAAATTCATTGTCGTTTCGCGAGGCTTGCGCTAAGATTGTCCTACCGTTCCAGGGATTCGGGCATTCTACGCTCTTTGATTCTGTCCGCTCGTTATCAACTTACAGCGAGGGAAATCGGATGTCTTTGGATTTAACTTTAAAGAATCGTGAATTTAACTTTAACGTGGCTAACTTAAGTCAGCACAAGGTTTATGAGTTTGAGGATTTTCGCCTCGACGCCGCTCACAAGCTGCTTTATCGTAAGGATGCTCAAGTTTCCCTCACGCCAAAGGCAGTTGAAACGTTGATCGCCCTGATCGAGCGGCGCGGCGAAGTCGTCGCCAAAGATGAGTTAATGGAAGTCATCTGGGCGGACACGATCGTCGAAGAATCTAATCTGTCCCAATATCTGCACGTCTTACGAAAAACTCTCGGTGAAACGAGCGACGGGAAACCTTATATCGAAACCTTGAAACGGCGTGGATATCGTTTCAACGGCACAGTTCGCGTTGTTAAAAACGGAAACGGGCGTGTTGGGTCAAATGATGGCGTTGAAGACCATCGCCATGAGCCCGACCCACGATCAAAAACTTCGACGTCATTCTCCAGCAGTGTTGAACGCCGCGGCAACCTTAAAGCTCTCAAACATCTCGACGCTGACCGTGAAATTCACCCAAGCGTAAACGTCGAGCGCTCGGGCAATATCTATTCAGTTTCCGAATGGCTCCGCGAACCAGTTGCCGACATATCGCTGCCTGTTATCCCGCCTACTCGCTCGAAATGGCTTTCACCTCTAGTCCTCGTGGTCTTGGTAGCCGGATTTGCGGGAATCGCATTCGGTATTTACAAATTCTCGACTAGCGGCCAGAGCGTCGAGACACGAAGCGTTCCCTTTCTCGGATCGGACATAACGCGGCTCACGACAACCGGCTCGTCGAAGAGGGGGGCCGCGATCTTGCCGGACGGAATGTACGTTGCTCACATTGTCTCCGGGTCAGACGGCGAAAGCCTTTGGGTACGTCAGGTCGCTGTCGCTAACGACAAACGAATTGCGGGTCCTTCCCCTGGCGCATTTTTTGTTTGGGTCACATTCGCGGCCGATGGTAATTTTATTTACTATCTCACCCTAGAGCGAGATAGAGGCCAGCCGGAACTTTTTCGCGTGCCGGTTCTTGGCGGACCGATCGTGAAGGTACTGCACGACATCGCACCGCCAACATTTTCGCCCGACGGAAAGCGGATCGCCTTCATGAAAACGTTTGAAAAAGGGGAGACTCGACTGATAGTCGCGAATGCCGACGGAACAAACGACGAGGTTTTGGTATCGCGCAGCGATCCTGATTACCTGAATATGTTCTGGTACGCCCCGGCGTGGTCCCTCGATGGAAAGAGTATCGCCTTTCCGGTAAATCAAAGCGACGAGAACGGCCGTTATGAGACCGTACTGGCTGTCGATGTCGAGACACGGGTCGAACGCAAATTAACCGGCCAACGTTGGCAACAGGTAGGTCAACCCCGATGGCTGGAGGACGGACTAGTTGTGACTGCTTCGGAAACGTCGACCGGCCCGACACAGCTTTGGCACATTTCACTGTCCGACGGTACGACCTCACGCGTCACACGCGACCTGAACAATTATCAGAACCTTAGTCTAACATCGGATGGAAAAACACTGGCCGTCACTCAAAATAACACCGTCTCAACCATCTGGACGGCGGGTGAAGACGTGGCGAAAGCAAAACCGTTGGTTTCTGAGGCGGGCTGGCTTAACGAACTGATCTATCCGTGAGGAGGCTCGGGTTACAGAGTACGTTGACGGAGGCCTGGTTGTCCAACAACACATGGCTCCTTGTGAACAAGGCGACT
>JANLTF010000565.1:0-7314 GCA_031362825.1 Acidobacteriota bacterium
CCTTCCTAAGAGGTTCAACAACTGTATGCTTAAACTGTTTGGTAACGCACGGCATCTCGCCGCTCTATGTCTATTTGCGATGTTTTTGGTGACAACCGCTGTCATCTGGCAAACTACATCACACGCTCAAAAATTCGACGCGGGCAACGAAGATCTTGTTCGCGTCTCAACAGATATGGCTCCCGAAGCCGCTACAATATCGGGCCGTGTCTATCAGGATTTTAACGGAAACGGTACATATGATACGGCTGCCGGAATCAATTCGGTCGACGTTGGCGTAGCCGCTGTGACTGTCTCGGCCTACGATTCGCTCGGTGTCGCTCGCGGCTCGACTACGACCGCTGCGAACGGCACATTTTCGCTCGCCGCAACCGGAACGGGACCGTACCGTATCGAATTTACGACACTTCCGGCTGGCCACACGCCGTCTGCACGCAGCACCGATTCGGTGCTCGGCGGATCGGCTAGCGATTCGGGCTCGACGGTTCAGTTCATCAATAACGTAAACACCTCGAACGTCAATCTCGCCCTCACTCGTTCAGAGGAATTCTGTCAGGACAACCCGACCGTTGTCGTCTCGCGATATGCGCAAGGCGCACAGAACGGCCAGTACGCCGCCAACGCTGTGCTTATCGACTTCCCGTACAATTCGGGAACGACATACGCCGACACAACGGTTGCAAACTACGACGCCCCTGCGTTGCGTTCGCTGACGACCACCGCAAACTCGATTGGCACGATCTACTCGCTCGCGTACAACAGCACGACCGACCGTCTGTACGCCGCATCGTACTTCAAACGCCACTCAGGCTTCGGCCCCGGCGCTGACGGCACGCTAAACAACGCTGACGACGCCGGAGCTATCTACGTTGTAAATCCGGCGACAAGCGCGGTCACCGCGACATTTACGGTGCCGAACGCGACGACAAATAACCACGACGTCCTCGATTACAGCAGCGACAACAACGATACCGGCTGGAACGGCGTCGGCAAGAGCGGCCTTGGCGGCATGGACATTGCTGACGACAACAGCCGTCTCTTTGTAATGAACTTACAGGACCGCAGTCTTTACGCCCTCAATCCGACAACCGGAGCGAGCCTTGGCAACAGCGTATCGGTAACGACATTGACGCTTCCGACACCGGGCGGTTCGGCGACAAATTGTTCTAACGGAAGCTCGAGCACTAATAAGCGCCCGTTTGCGGTCAAATACTATCGCGGCAGCGTTTACATCGGCGTTCTTTGCACAGCCGAAACGAATCAGAACGCTGCAAATCTTTACGCGTATGTTTTCCAGATCGATCCGACAACACTCGCGATCAACGCCACGCCCGTATTCAGCACGCAGCTAAATTACACCCGCGGCCTCGCGGATCCGGGCGAAGCAGCCGAATGGCGTCCGTGGGTGACAACCGTTCAGCCTGACTTTGCTTTCCCTCAGCCGATGTTCACGGGCATCGAATTTGAGAACGGCAACATGGTCCTTGGTATTCGCGACCGCACGGGCGACTCGGCACTCGACGCCGGTCCCGACGCCAAACGAACCGCCGGTGACACATTACGCGCCTGCGGTAGCTTTGGCTCATGGACGCTTGAGAGCAACGGCCGCTGCGGCGGCACCGGAACCGCTCCGCAAGCGACCGGCCAGGGACCGGGCGACGGTGAGTTCTATCATAACGACGATTTCTGCACGACGCCGAATGGCGGCAACTATCACGACGAGGTCTCGTGGGGTGCTCTGATGTACCTGCCGGGCCGTCCGCATATCGTCACAACGCTGCTCGATCCAATAAGCCGACAGATCTCCAGCGGAGCGACATTCGACGGAGGCATCCGCTTCTTTAACAACAACACCGGCAACGCAGATCGTGCATACCGCATCTATAACGGCCTCGGCGGAGTTGGTCAACCCGATTTTGGTAAGGCAAACGGCCTCGGAGCGATGTCAGCTCTATGCTCGGCCGCCCCTATCGAGATCGGCAACCGCGTTTGGCGAGACAACAACAGCAACGGCGTTCAAGATCCGGGCGAACCGGCGATCGCGGGCGTGCAGGTCCGCTTGTTCAATTCGTCGAACGTCGTGGTCGGAACGGCAGTTACTGACGCCAACGGCGAATACTACTTCGTCGGCAGCACCGCGGTCGACGGGAACACCGCCGACAGTCTTGGCCAGGTCAATGGCGGTCTAGGATTTAACACGGCCTACCAGATCAGGTTCGACCGAGTCGCTGACCGCAACGTTGGCGGTCCGCTCAATGGCATGATGCTTACGATCGCGAATCAAACGACGCAACAAGGCGACGACGATTCGTCAGACTCCGATGCTTCCAATGCCACAAATCCGACCGGTTCACCGGTGGGCATCTTCCCGGTCATCAACGTGACTACCGGCGGCCCCGGAGCCAACAATCACACGCTCGATACAGGATTCTTCGTAGCCCCTTCGGCTGCGGGAGCAACTGTCTCGGGACGCGTAATGCTGGCTGCCGGCAACGGCATTAAGAATGTCCAGGTTGCCCTAGTCGAGGCCGACGGAACTCTGCATGTCATCAAAACCAGCTCGTTGGGATACTACCGCTTCGAAGACATTCCCGCAGGCCAGACGGTCATCGTCAGCCTGGCTTCGAAACGATACACCTTCAATCCATCGACCCGCGTCGTCACCTTAAATGATGATCTCGGAGACTTCGATTGGGTCTCGGACGAGTAATTTTTCCAGGCAAAAACTGTCCGATATGTATGGGTTGCCGAGCGTTCGGCAGCCCATTTTTTCTGTAAGAATTTAACCGCAGATGAACGCAGATTTACGCAGATCAAACACTTATTGCTGATCTGCGTCATCTGCGAAAATCTGCGGCAGAAAATTCTTACATCTTCCCGAGCAGCATCAAAACGCCGATCACGATAAACGCTACCGCGACGATTCGCTGCAGCCACTCGGTCGGCACGTACTGGCTCAGCACGCCGCCAAACAAAACGCCGAGCAGCGTCACCGTGATCAGAGCGAGGCTCGCCCCAAGGAACACCGCGATCTTCGATTCGGTACTAGCGGTCATCGTAATTACCGCAAGCTGCGTCTTATCGCCCAGCTCAGCCAAAAACAAAGTCAGAAATGCCGTCCCAAATATTTTCCAGTCCATATCAGAAGTTTACCGCAATCGCCCGGTTCTGGCGCGGTCAGCCTGACCGATTGCATGGCTGAATATCGGTCAAATTCTTTGCAATTTGGAAAAACTTTTGTTGACACCTAACGGTTAAACAATGTATTCTTAATTGTCAACGATGTTTGTCATCGTTTTCCTGTATTACCCGCAGTAAATTGACCAAGCACTTTTCTTTAGGTTTAGGCGCCCGCCCGCCTAAGGTAACTGTTTAGGCAACCCACATATCAAATGTCAACAAAACTTGGCGAAATCCTCGTCCGCGAAAATCTGATAACGTCGCAGCAATTGCGCGAAGCCCTCGAATACCAACGAACCAACGGTGGCCGCCTTGGATCTAATCTCGTTAAGCTCGGCATCTGCTCAGATGATGTCGTGACGGCCGTTTTGTCCCGCCAGTATGGTGTTCCCTCGATCAATCTCGAACTTTTCCACATCGAAACGGATGTCATCAAACTGATCTCACACGAGGTCGCTCTCAAATACTCCGTCCTGCCCGTCTCAAAGGTCGGAGCCACGCTAACCCTCGCGATGGCCGATCCGACGAATGTTTTTGCGATGGACGACATTAAATTCATGACCGGATTTAATGTCGAGCCGGTCATCGCAGCCGAATCATCGATCCAGCTAGCGATCGGCAAATATTATATCGGTTCGAACGAGATCGACATCTTCGACGCTGCCTTCGCCGTCGAGGCCGAAACGGCACTCAGCGGCAATGGTCATAGCAACGGCAACGGAGTTGTTAAGAATCACAACATTCCTGTTGAGGTCCAGCGCCTCAACGAATCAGATCTCGATGTTTCGCTTGATCGTTTCGAATTTGCGTCACACGAGGGAGAAGATTTTGAGGTCCTCGAGGACAACGAGGAGATCGACCTTGCGGCGCTCGCAAAAGCCAGCGAAGACGCCCCGGTCGTTCGCCTTGTAAACGTATTGATGGTCGATTCACTCCGTCGCGGAGCGTCGGATATTCACGTCGAACCGTACGAAAAAGATTTCCGCATTCGTTTCCGTATTGACGGCGTGCTTTATGACGTAATGCATCCGCCGCTCAAGATCCGCGATCCGCTGATCTCGCGTCTCAAGATCATGGCGAAACTCGATATTTCCGAGAAACGTCTGCCGCAGGATGGCCGCATCAAGATCAAGGTCAAGATCGACAACCGTTCGCGCGAACTCGATTTTCGTGTTTCGTCACTTCCGACACTATTCGGCGAAAAGGTCGTGCTTCGTCTGCTTGATAAAGACAAGCTGATGCTCGACATGACTAAGCTCGGCTTCGAGGAAGAAAGCCTCGAGAAATTCAAACGCAACATCGCCAATCCGTACGGAATGGTGCTCGTGACGGGCCCGACCGGTTCGGGTAAAACGAATACGCTCTATTCGGCACTTCAGGCACTGAACACCACCGAGACCAACATCATGACCGCCGAGGATCCGGTCGAATTCAACCTCTCGGGCATCAATCAGGTACAGATGAAGGAGCAGATCGGGCTGAACTTTGCCGCCGCACTTCGCTCGTTCCTGCGTCAGGATCCGAACATCGTGCTCGTCGGCGAAATTCGAGACTTCGAAACCGCCGAAATCGCTATCAAGGCCGCATTGACGGGCCACCTTGTGCTCTCGACGCTGCATACCAATGACGCTCCGTCAACCGTTTCACGTCTGGTTAACATGGGTATCGAACCGTTTCTGGTCGCGACATCGGTCAACATCATCCAGGCACAGCGGCTGATTCGCCGTATCTGTTCGAACTGTAAAGAAGAGGTCAACCATCCTGAAGAAGGTTTGGTCAGCGTCGGTTTCAAACCGGAAGAGGTTTCGTCGATCCAGCTATACAAGGGCCGCGGCTGTACGACGTGCAACAACACAGGATTTAAGGGCCGAGTCGGCCTGTACGAAGTTATGGAGATCACGGACGAACTCCGTGAACTTATTATCATCGGCGCTAGTGCGATGGAATTGAGGAGAAAGGCGATCGAACTCGGAATGATCACCCTACGCGAATCAGGCCTGTGCAAGATACGACAGGGAATTACAACGATCGAGGAAGTAGTTAAGGAAACAGTGGTTTAGAACGGAGGAAGTATGTTAGTCAGGGCAATCGCATTATCTTTGGCATTATTGGTCGGTATCGGCACGATAGTTCCGCTCGCGACGGACACAGTCGAGGCTGGACCAAAGCGAAAGAAACGGAAACAGGTCAAAAAGTACAAAAAGTACTCGAAAAAATGGTGGCGTCAGTATCGCGCCCGGCAGGCTCGAAAGAAGGCTCAGCGTAAAAAGGCAAGAGCACTTCGCCTGCGTCAGCTTCGGCTCGCAAGGACCGCCGCAAACGGCAGCGAAACGCCGATGAAAGCTACGCCGCAGGCAAAACCTGCTAAGACCAAGGCAGCAGTTCTACCATCGGGCGACACCGCACCGAAAGGCTGGAATCAGGCACAGTCGTCGCCTGCGGAATTGCAGTTCCGCGTGGATGATTCGGCCGGTTCGCAGGTCGGTTCGGCTTCGATATCGGTTGTCGGCCCGGCTGGCGACAGTTCGACAGCTAATCCGGCAAAGAGTGTCGGCGGCATATCGACGACGGCTCTCCGACGCGATGTGATTAACCGGATGATCCAGGAAAACGGCTGGGTCGTGAACGATTATCAGAAAGAGATCAACGGACGGACGGTTTACGTCGTTGCTGCTCAATCTCAGGCCAAGAACGGCCGCGTACAGTCGCGTATGTTCTATTTCACAGAGGTTGACGGCCGCATCTACAATGTCGCGACCAATTCACCTGTCGAACAAGCAGAGCGTCTCGCCGAGGAATCGGAGAAAGTGCTGGATTCGCTCCAAAACCGCATTCGCGGTACACAGCGTGCAGCGACAAAAGAATAGTCAAAAACTGACTCTCACTTAAATTATGAGCTACGAAAACCTAACCAGTGTTGAATCGCAAGTCACATTGCCCGACTTGCTCAAAAAGATGACCGATGCCGGCGGCTCGGATCTCCACCTGTCGACCAATTCGGCCCCGCAGGTGCGTGTTCACGGCCATTTGTCGCCGCTCGCGGGCTTTGGCGCGATGACGGCATCAGACACCAAGCGGCTTGCGTACTCGGTCTTGACCGACGCGCAGAAGCATCGGTTCGAGGAAAATCTCGAACTGGACTTCTCTTTTGGACTTAAAGGAATGTCGCGATTTCGTGCCAATCTTTTCAATCAGAAAGGTGCTGTCGGTGCGGTTTTCCGCTCGATCCCTTATGAGATCAAGACCTTTGAGGCTCTCGGTCTGCCGCAGATCGTCACTGATCTCTGCAAGAAGCCGCGAGGGCTCGTGCTTGTTACGGGACCGACCGGTTCGGGTAAATCGACGACGCTCGCATCGATGATAGACAAGATAAATATGGACCGCCACGACCATATTTTGACTATCGAAGACCCGATCGAGTTCCTGCACAATCATAAGAACTGCGTCGTCAATCAACGCGAGGTTGCCGCCGATACACACTCGTTTGGAGCCGCATTGAGAACGGCTCTCCGTCAGGATCCGGACGTTGTGCTGGTCGGCGAAATGCGAGATCTTGAAACGATCGAAATGGCCCTGCGTATTGCGGAAACCGGCCACTTGACGTTTGCAACGCTCCATACGAACTCAGCCTATTCGACGATCAACCGTATCATCGACGTGTTTCCGTCGGCCCAGCAATCGCAGGTCCGTACGCAGCTTTCGCTGGTTCTCGAAGGCATTATGTGCCAATCGCTGCTGCCGAAAGCCTCAGGCGACGGACGGGCGATGGCTCTCGAGATCCTTATCCCGAATCCAGCTATCCGTAACCTCATCCGCGAGGACAAGATCCACCAGATCTACTCGATGATGCAGACCGGTCAGAGACATCGTCGCGCAGCACGTGGCCGATGGAAAATATCCGCGCATCCACACGCGCTTCCCGCCGGAGCCGAACGGCTACCTGCACATCGGCCATGCCAAGGCTATCGCGGTGGACTTCGGCATCGCCCAGGAATTTGGCGGCACATGCAACCTGCGCTTCGACGACACCAATCCCGCCAAGGAAGAGCAGGAATATGTCGACAACATCATGGCCGACATTCTTTGGCTGGGCTACGAATGGGACGGGCTGTATTTCGCGTCGGATTATTTCGA
>JANLTF010000019.1:0-4472 GCA_031362825.1 Acidobacteriota bacterium
GCTGATCCTCGACAGTTCCACTTCTCATGAAGAGGTCGTGGCGATTGTAGAAAAACTGCAGGCGACAATCGGGCTTCCTCTCACCTTGGAGGGGCAGGAGTTGTTTCTCACCTGCCGTATCGGCGTCGCACTGTATCCGCAAGATGCCGTGGAGCACGAGGGGTTAATCACACAGGCCCTGCAGGCAGTCAAGCATGCGAAATCCGACGGGCAAGCGCTTCAGTTTACCTCGCCCATTGTCTCTTCAGCTGCTCCTGAGCCAATGCCCGTAGCATCTAAGCAAGCGGCATAAGAAAACCGTCACGCGTGAAGCGTATTGCGTTCGAGCGTTTCAAGTTTCATGTTTCTAGTTTCAAGTTGTTCGTTTCGGATTGCTGAAATTCCGAGGACGAACCTGAAACTAGAAACTCCACTCCCGAACATCTAACCGCCGTTCTCGCCGTTTCCAACCCGAGAAATTTTTCCCACTCCGGCAATCTTTTCCTAGCCATGCCTATCCACTCGGCACGGTTCTCTCCATCCTAACTGAGTCACCTGTAGCGTATCCGTGCCATCGCGTTGTAATTGCAGCGCCCAATGTGGCTGGCTGTTCCCGCGTGACATGGCATGTATGTTGCGAAGTGACGTGGTCAACAGCCTCACGTGGAAGCGTACATATGAACCGAGCCATCTATCCCATTCTTTCCGGCGCGCTGGCGCAAGAACGTGAGATGCAGGTCTTCGCCAATAATATGGCGAATGTGAATACGGCCGGGTTTAAACAGGATGACCAGGCGTTTAAGTCCGTCATGGCACGTGCGCAAGCTGCCACGCCGGCCTTCGCATATCCAACTGGATTCGGCCAGCAGATCGGCATCCGCCCGTTCGGCCCGGACGAGCGAGTCTTCGTGGCCCCTCATGCGCTCCACACATCGTTTGAGGCAGGACGGATCAGGATCTTTGGCATAATCGGCACCCAACCGTTTGATCGTATCAAACCCGACCGACGGATTAATCGTGGCTGAAAACGAGCGTGTGTAGCCGGCAACAATATTCGCCGCCGGAAAATAGAACAAGCCCCATAGCAAAGAAACCCCGCCTAGTAACAGAAACATCACGCCATAGCCGAGGATGCTCTTGATCATCGCGGATCGTTCTTTGGTGACGGTGTCAGGAGCCTTTCCGATGGTCGATTCAAGCTGTTCCTTCCGGCTTTCCTGGATCATGTTATTTAGGCGCTCAAACTCCGCATCTTCGTCGGCAGCCGTCATTCCTGGCTTGAATCCCGTATCAGGAGGCTCGTCTCCTGTTTCCAGCGCGGCGATGCGTTGGTTCTGGATGTCATTTTGCTTGTTCAGTAGCTCTTTGACCTTCTCGGACTGGTTCGCAGCCTTTGACGCGTAGGGCAGATCAGGCCTTACGGTTCTGGCCGCTTCGGACTGCATCGAATTCATCTCATTGGTCACACTACCGACAACCATAAATATAGCTGCAAGGAAGACTGCGAGCAGCGGGCCAAACGAGACTATATATACTCCGATGCTAAGGAAAAACGGATGCACGACGTCATCCCAGATCGAAAAATCATCGAACGACGGCATAAAGTTGAGCCCGATCTTGCCCTGCGAAAAATTCTCTACCGTGTTCGCTAGCACACCAAATGTCAGCGTATTCGCCATTAAGAATGACATCAATGCCCCAAACATCATAAAAATGCCGCCGAATCCCATTGCTCCCTGACAAACGGTGAAAACGGCGTACATGACCGCTCCCATTATAAGGCTTGTCTTGAATTTGAATGGGTACGCCAATGCTTCGCCAAAATCACTAAACCCGAATTTGCCGTCAACGGGTGCTGGATGCGTATATTGCTGTGAGTAGCTAGATGCGGCTGTCGACTTGGCGAGCGGCTTGCACATCGCACCGCAGAACGGGCAGATCTTGACCGTGCCGCCGTAAGAATTGGGACACGTTTTACAAAACTGATTGGAACAGGTATCACAGAGATACACCGCATCGAACTCGGGATGCATGCTGCACGCATTTGGTGTCGGTGCAGGATCGATCGGCGGCGGATTTACCGGATTTGTCGCCGAACTGCCCGCAAGCTGCGTCGGGCCAAGCATCGTCGCTGTAATTACGGGTGCGACCGGCTGGCCGTTATCTTTGGCATTAAAAACGGAATTCAGCGAAGGCACTTTTCCGGCTTCGATCCAGCGAAGATTGCCCTTGCGGACCTTATGGTTGCGTGCCAGCGTACCGTTATCTATCCAAGAGGTCATCTCAGCAAAATCAGTGTCGTACACCGTACCGTTGGCCTCGACTTGCCATAGTTCCTGTGTGTTTTCGGGGTTCATACGCAAAATGACAGGCCGTTAGGCAACGAGCCTTATTTGATTTTGGGATTCCTTTTCTGCCGCTCGGATCGCTGCCATTTGGCGGACGATGCCGTTGGCGATCTCGCCGTCGGAGCAGGCATCAACGAGAGCTTCGACGACGTCGGATTGGTATCGAGTGCCGACGAAACTGCGTAGCCTTTCAAGAGCCGGCTGCAGTTCCATTCCCTTTGAATAGGGCCGGTCAATGGTCATCGCATCGAAGGTGTCAGCAACTGAGATTATCTTCGCTTGCAGCGGGATCTCGTCGCCGGTCAACCCTTGCGGATATCCTTGCCCGTTGACCATTTCGTGGTGCATGTACATTCCGGGCAGAAAATCTCTCATCGCAGGGATCTGGGACATTATCTTGTAGCCACGCTGCGGATGCGTTTTCATGATCTCGTACTCGGCGTTGGTCAAGGCCGCTGGTTTTTTGAGGATAGAATCGTCGATCGCGATCTTCCCAATATCGTGTAGCAAGGCACTCATACGCAGCGTATCGAGTTCCTCTTCGCCCATGCCGAGCCGTTTGCCCATCGCGACTGAAATACGCGCAACGCGTTCGCTATGGCCGCGTGTGTACTTGTCTTTTCCGTCGATAGCGGCTGCTAGAGCTTTGACCGTGCCTACGAAAAGTTCGCGGTTCTCGGCGGCGGCCTTTGCGAGATTGGCGATCTGCTCTTCGACCTTGTCGGTCATGAAGTTGAACGATTCACCCAACGTACCCAACTCGGTGACGTTGCTAGTCTCGACCCGTGACGTGAAATCACCCGCAGCGATCAGCTTCGACGCACTCACTAGCCGCATCAGCGGTGCGGTCATATAGCGAGATCCCGCAAGGCCGACAACTAACGCCAACGCAGCAAAGAGCATACTGATCAGCCATGTCTGGCTCCGCATTTCACCGACCGATGCGAGAGCAGTTTTCTCGTCCTGCATCGTTATAACGCCAAATTTATAACCGTCACTGATCTTCGCTGTCGAGTATGCACCGATCATGTCGTGCGAAACATTTCCGTATGTCGCTTTGAACGGCACAAGCGCAGATTGAACCTGCGTGCCCGACTCCATCCATTCCTGGACGATCTTAAGGTCGATCATCGGTTCATTTGCGGCAGCAAGCTGGGGATCGGGATGAAAAATAGTGGCGCCGCTATCGTCTACGACAAAAACGATCGGAAGGCCGGCTTTCCAAAGGTCAGCTTCTTTGGTTGCCGCTAGTCCCACCACGTTCTGCGAAACTCCTTGCAGCGACGCAATGGCAACTATCGTAGCGGCCTTTGCACCGTCGATCATCACGTCACTCGCGAACGTCATAACGATGTGGCCGCTCGATTCGATCTTCCGCGGCTGCCCGACCGATAGTCTTCCGACACGCGGCAAGGCGGCCGCTTCGGCTGAGATCGAATCAACATCGACACGCGTCAGGCCTTCACTACGAAAGACTGAGAGAGGCTCGGCGTTAGCTGGCTTGAGGTCGAGAGCTAGAAGATCGGGATTCTCTTTGAGGATAGCGGCGAGTTTTGCTTCGGTCTGAGCGGACGAGATCACAGCGGTGTTATTTGACAGTTCAAGTGCCATCGTCAGGCCCGAAACGACCGATGTAAACCTTTTCCCGAACATCTCGATCTGCCGGGCCTTGTCTTGAACGAGTTGGATCTGATATCGATTTTCCGACGCACGCAGTTCGCGTCCGGTCTTATCCGAGAGGAACCACCCCGTCAGGACAATTGGGATCAACCCCACCGCGAGCAACGTGGCGACAACGAAAACAATTAGACTTATCTTTCTGGGCTTTGCAGGCATTGGCGGGAAGGCGTACACGAAACGCCATTCATTATTCTAGGCCATTACAGTTATCGCGGTCAACAAGTTTTAACGTTGAGGAATTTGTGCATCTTAGGGTTCGGAGTACTCTAATCCAACTGAACTCCGCATCGGGTCAATAGCGCTTATGCCCCTCGCGCGGCGACGCCCGCCGAGTTGCAAGCGGTTATTTCCTGCCTTGACACTTAAATGTTCATATGGTAGGTTTTCGCTACGATTTATTTGAAGTAGTTGCTAGAAGATTTCTCCCCAAAGCGGTCCGAGGTAAGAGTTTGCACCCCTGACCAG
>JANLTF010000067.1:0-14848 GCA_031362825.1 Acidobacteriota bacterium
CCGCGACCTTTAAGCAGCCGCCGAACGCGAATCTATATCAAAGATGCAAAGCAGAGACCGAGGGGCAAACAACAACGACTATGGAATGCGCTCGGGCCCTGGCCTCGGTTGTTCCCTATCAGAATCGTTGGAATGCTATCAACCTCTCATGTCTTGATAATCCCGGCCTCATACAGGTTGCGAATGAGTTCGGTGCCCTCGTAAAGGCTCAGCGGACCTTTGACGCGGGGCTGATCAAATACGATTATCCGCTTCTTCCGGGCACCGAGATCAGCGCAAACGACTATGGCCCACCCGACACGCGCGGTTGGATCTGCAGCTCACTCGTGAAAAACGAGATGGCCAAGGACATGGCCCGCGACGGATTTGCGACTGCCGTTCTCAATCAGGTTATGGGTGAGCAGCTCACCGAAGAGCGGCCGACGATCACAACTGCCAATATCGCGGGCAGGGCGGAGAGAGTGAGCGATCAAGCCGCTCTGCTCGACCTTTTTCGCGAGAAAAATCTCATATCCCGAGGCATTATGGACATCGGCAGCGTCAAACTATGGCAGGGCGAGACGCCGCCGCAGTATCGTACCCGCGTCGAGGGTTTCATCAAAAACACGATCGATCCGGGCTCTGGCCGCCCGAACGATAATGCTTTGGTTGTCTTCCGCGTGAAATCACTCCACGGCAAGGATCCGGCAAAGGAGCTCACGACAATCGGTATATTTTTGGAGATCGAATCGGTCCGTCTGTATGACAGCTATGACAGGGCCTATTCCATAACTCCGGAGAGCCCCGACGATACCATCACTTTTCGGGGAAAGGTTCCCCCAGGCCGCCCCGTGCCGGATAAGCGAGACGTTGCGGTAGCCGTTTACGGATGGATCATCGGCGCTCGCGAGAACGACGGGTCGTCTCCACATCTCGCCTTAGTTCCGAGGCGGTGGGTGATGTACAACATCCACACCGGCGATATCTACGGTACGACCGAAGCTAGTGGCGACCCCCAATACGAAGGCAAACTGTTCCGGAAGGATCAGTAGACACATTGAATAGCTGATTGAATCGAGGAGCCGTAGAGCGGACTTGACCGGCGAGATATGGGAAAAAGCCCGATGCGCTCTCCCCTTCGCATCGGGCTTTTTCGTGTATGGCCGACGGTTCTCGCCAACGACCAAACTTTGTATAGATTTTCAATAATCGAGGACGGGCAGCACGACCTCTTTTTTTAGCTCGATCTCAAATTCCATGTCCTTTGAGATCCGCATCTCTTTGCCCTTTCTGAAGAGCAGAATGCCAGTGCCCGTTCCAGCGCCGATCGCGCCTCCGATTGCGGCACCTTTGCCTGACATTGCCACACCGCCGATCAAGGCACCTGTCGCCGTCCCGCCGATCAGGCTTAGTGCGTTTAGCGTCGATGTCGACTCGGTGCGAATCTTGGTGATCAAGATGCCTTCGATCTCACGCTTTGCATCTTTCGACAGCCTGAGCCATTCGAATACAATGTCGAGCCTGCCGTTTTTGCCGCCGCTCTTGGCTCGCGAAACGCCTGTCACGCGGCCTTCGATCTCGGTCCCGGCTGGAAGCACGACAGTTTCGCGGTTCATTACCGGTTTTGAGATAAACACCTTGAACGTGTCATTGACGCTCGAAACCTTTGAGTTAAGTTCAGCATCGAGCTTGACCGTGATCCGCGTTCCGGCTGGCAGACGGTAGATCGAATCGACCTGGGCGTTTGCGATCACAAAATTTGCAAAGATCAAAAGCAGCAGACCTGCCGTTTTTCTGACGGCCGCGAAGACGTTCATTTAAGACCTCCATCTCCGGCGAGCGTTACCGCTGCCCACACGAAGTCGATTTGCAATGCCCGTGCCACTCGCGTGGCAAAAACGGAAAAGGGCGAAATTGCCCGTTTTCCGCGAATTTTGTTTCTCAAAGGACTATGATGCAGGAAATGCCGAAACGGTTTGGTGGAGGCGATATACGAAATAGGGCGGTTGTCGGTTGTCGGTTGTCGGTTGTCGGTTGTCGGTAAACGATAGACTAGGGGCAACCGCAGTCAAACTTGGTTCGCGATAGCTATTTGACGTCACTAATTCCTACTTCTTGCTGACAACCGACTACCGACCACCGACTACTGCAGTATCGGATGTCCGCCGCCTTGGCTGTGGTCGGCGGTTTCGGTGTAGCGTCGCCGATCGTTGTGATAGAGCACGAGGTGTTCGCCTTCGTAGCGGACGACCTCGGTGATGCGTTCGAGGTTCTTGGTGTTCTCGGCGATCATAAACGCACACGGATTTAGTGCAACGACAATTCCTGTTGCGTAGATATAGCCGCCTTTGTCATAGATAGTGCCCGCGTATTGGGCCGATGGAATGGCGATGTCCGGAGAGTAATTGTTCTCAAAATTCTTCGTCCGGTCGGCCTTTCCGATGTAGATCGTATAATCCGAGTAATTCAGCTTCCGTTTATACTTGTTCTTGCGGGCAACGACGAACAAATCGCTGAGGCCTTGATCGATGGCTGTCAGCACGGCCATTGTCGGCTGTTTTAAGGCGTAAACGCTCGCACCCATCGGCGTTCGCGTCGAAACGGTAAATTTGTCGCCCGAAATACGCTCTGCCTCATTAAAAACCGTACGGTTCTGCCCGTCCGCGATCTGGCCGAGGCCCGTAATCAAAACAGCGGTCAAAACAGCAGTCGATAATAGATTTCTAAATTTCATACTTCTTACCTCACACACTGGCAAGCAACTATGATACCAAAGAAAAAATGAGGTACCCGTGTTCCTCATGACAATACAAAATAGTGGTGGTGCTGGGGACGGGAATCGAACCCGTACGCCCATAAAGGCACAGGATCTTATGTCAGGACATCAAAGGAGACGGGCAGACGCTCAAAGATACAATCGGGAGCGGAAGTTCAGTCCTTTTGAAAATCAATCGTCTGCCAATTCGATTAGATCGTCTTTTTTCAATAAGCCTTCGACCAGAACAGCACAATAAACTCCGGCAAAGTTATTGTATGCCTTGACGACCCTCCGCAATATTTCCCGGTTATGTTCACCAGTATCCGGGTCGAGCGAGATCATTTTACAGCGTATGCCGATGTCAGTTTTGAAAAGCCGCCGCAAATTCGGGTCGAGGTGAAAGAGCCGCACATAAAACAAGACGGCGGCCCCCTCCGCGACTGGTTCGATCCTCTTGAAACTTACCCTTACCAAATTTATCTGGTCGTTTGTCGCAATACCTCCGGCACCACGCTTGAAAAGATTCCCGGTTTCACTCTCCGACTGGTGGAGTTTGGTAAGTGATCTTCACAAAGTTAAGACTGAAGGTCACCATTGGCAGCCCCAAATTGGCACTGGAACTGTGTCCCGTTTTTGAATAACTCGATACCAGGCAGTTCTGGAGTTCGATTGCTAGAGGTTGCGAATTTCCGTCGTTGCCAGCGAAAACGCTGATCGCGGGAATTGATTCGCCGTTCGTTGCAGCACTACGAAGACTGTTGATCGTTTGGATATGCTCTCCGGCTACTTGTCCCTTAAAAGTAAGTACAAATATTCCGCCGCCCCTTTGAGCTGCGAACAGTGCTCTGGCTCTGGAGGCGTCGCGCGGATCTATAACTATGGAATAAGCGGCCGTTCTGGGCATTGAAATGCTCGAAACTCTGATTGCATCGCTTAGCGTGCAGGAGTTGACGTCACCAACCGCGATATATACTCCTCCCCAAGTATTGGAACCACCTACGTTATGCAAAGCCCCTGTCTCGCGTTTACTGAGACTACTCAGGTCGCACGTAAGATTCTGAGATGCCAAGGCCCCGCCCGACCCGCTCGATGCTTTGCTATGGGCGAAAATTGTCAGTAGTGACAACGTCACGACGAGTGCCATCCCCGTCAATCTCAAAAGACTTCTTCTTAGCGTTGTATTGTTGTTTTTCATATTTGTTCTGCTCCGTTTATCTAAATTAAAGGAAAATTTTGTCTCCCTATTTATGAATGCGTTTGAAATTTGGAAAAATTATCACCCCATTTAAAAAATAATTTGAAAAAAGCGAGATGCTCCGATGGCAAAAAAAAGCGGGCTTTATCGTGATAAAACCCGCTCCGTTTTCAATGCTTAATCGGTAGATTCAACCAACCGCCGCATTCTCCGATGGGAAGTGGGCGGCATCTTTCATCGTCCGCGCCAGCAGTTCGTAAACGGTCGTCCACGCCGCTTTCGTCTCGGCGGTAAAATCCTCACGCAAAGCCCTTTCGAGCGTCCAGAGCAGAGCCGCGCCGACCGTTTCGTAATGACGGTCTTCGACTCCGTAAGCCGCGTGCCGCACGCCCAACTCGCGAACCGCCGGAACCAGTTCGTCCAAACGGTCTAAGCCGTTGACGGCGACTTCGATCATCTGCATCAGTTTTTGTCCCTGTTTGCCGATGTCGGTTTTGAAAAGCCGCCGCAACTCCGGGTCTATATCAAACAATTTGACGTAGAATAAAACGGCGGCTTCTTCCGCCAGCGGTTTTACTTTCGCAAAGCTCGCCTTGATTAAATTTATTTGTTCGCTAGTCATAACTGATGTATCCAAAACTTAAAATGAATGCAGCCGCAGTGTCGGTCTTTTTTGTAACCGTGAACTCCTTAAATTTCGCGTTTGCAAGTTGAACTCGTGCGGCCTTTGAATTTCCGCAGTTGCTGACAAAAATTTCAATCCGCGGAACGATTAAACTGCTCAACGCTATTTGACGAAGATTATTTATGCCACGGCTATTGTTCGCCCCTCCGGTTACCTGCCCGTTAAAAGTAAGTGTAAAAGCTCCGCCGCTTCTGTGAGCATCAAACAGCATTCTGGCTTTGATGACAGCGTCGGCGGAGCGTCTATCTATAACAATGGAATAAGCCGGCGATTCCGGCAAAGAAATGCTCGAAACCTCTACCGCGTTAGTATTCGCCAAAGTAAGTGTGCCGGGTCCAGCTTTAGCTAACACGCCTAACGATGTGTTAATCCCACCTTTGATAAATCTCACTGAACCATCTCCCATCGTTCTATTTGCACTTCTTCTGTGCGGCGAAACAACCTCACCGTCAATCCCGTCATATTGAATAAAAATCGGCATCTCTTTATCTCCCAGTAATTCCAAATAAGTTAAATTATTCGCGCTCTCTCGCCGATTCGATTTTGTCGTCGGCAAAAAATTGCTCTCTATAAATGAATGCGTTTGAAAATCGGAAACTTTATCACCCAAAAAAACAAATTTGCGAGTTTCCTATCATATGTTAAATTTGTTTTGCAAACTTCCTTGTTTTTAAGCCGCAATGAAAGAAGATTCGACACATCAAGTAACCGAACTGCTTCAAAAATGGAGCGAGGGCGATGCCGACGCTCTCGAACAATTAACTCCCGTCGTTTATGCGGAACTTCACCGCATCGCCAAACGCTCATTGAGGCGCGAACGCCACGATCATACTTTGCAAACAACCGCGCTCGTCAACGAGGCTTACCTGCGTTTGATTGATTGGAAATCGGCGCGATGGGAAAATCGAGCGCATTTTTTCGGCGTATCGGCAGTTTTAATGCGGCGAATTCTAGTTGATTTCGCTAGAAAACGTCCCAAAATCGAAGGTGAACTCGTCGAGCAAGTATCTCTCGAACAGGCTTTTACCATCGCGGCTGAAACGGATGTAGATTTAATCGCCCTTGACGAAGCGTTGAACAAACTGGCAAAGTTCGACGAACAAAAAGCGAAAATCGTCGAGTTGAAATTCTTCGGCGGCTTGAACATCGAAGAAACGGCTGAAGTCATGAAAGTCGCGCCGATCACCGTATCGCGCGAATGGCAGCGGGCGAAAGTGTGGTTGTATCGTGAGTTAAATAACGCTTAAAGAATTATCAGCAACGAACAGAAACGAAAATTCACGAGATAAATTAAATTATTTATTGGCTTTTTCGTATTCTTTCGTGTTGGTATGCGGCAAGTCTTCCGATTTATGAATGCCGAACGCTGGAAAAAAATTGATGAACTTTTCGGGGCCGTTTTGGAAGTTTCCGAAACTGAACGCGAAAAATTTCTCGCGGAAAACTGCAACGGTGATGATGATTTAATAAATGAAGTATTGAGCCTGCTCAAAACCGCGCCGCGCATTGGAAATTTTCTCGAAACATCGGCGATGCGAGTTGCCGCGAACAAACTTTCCGAAGAAAATGCGACTGTCCCCAATAGTTCTTTTCAAGGCAAAACAATCGGGAAGTATAAAATCGAAAAACCAATTGGCGCGGGCGGGATGGGCGAAGTTTACTTAGCCTGGGACGATAAGCTACGGCGAAAGGTCGCTCTTAAAATTCTGCCGGCAGAATACACGGCCAGCGATGAGCGCGTTAAGCGGTTCGAACTCGAAGCCAAAGCGATTTCCATTCTCAATCACCCGAATATCGTGACGATCTTTGATGTAGGAACGGCATCGGCGGAAGGCATAAACTACATAGCTACCGAATTTGTCGAGGGAAGGACCCTCCGCGAGCTTGTTGGAAAAAATCCCAAAATAAGAGAGATATTGAGCGTTACGATTCAGGTGTGCGAAGCTCTCGCCACCGCTCATTCGGCCGGCATTGTTCACCGTGACATCAAACCGGAGAATATTATCGTGCGCCCGGATGGCTATGTGAAAGTCCTCGATTTCGGTTTAGCAAAATTGAACCGGTCCGAGCCACACCGTTTCGGCGATTTCGCGAAAACCGCGGAGGGCGTGGTCATCGGCACCCCCGCGTACATGTCGCCAGCACAGATCGGTGACGACACGGTGGACCATCGCACCGATCTTTGGAGTCTCGGCGTGGTGTTGTACGAACTGCTGACCGGAACTAATCCGTTCAAAAAGGAAAATCGGCGGGAGACACTTCAGGCGATCTTGGCGACAGATCCGCCTCCGCCGAGTTCGGCCAATCCCGATATTCCTGCGGAACTTGGTCGAATCTTACTCAAAGCCCTCGATAAGGACACCGACCTAAGTTATCAATCTGCGACCGATCTGCGAGCCGATCTTAGACGCGTCAAACGCGAATTGGATTCGCCGACGTCTTCGACCTTTGCCTCAAACAACGCCACAGAGTCAACGGCACAGCGAAAGTATTTGATTTTCGCTGCCGCGCTTTTGTTTTTGCCGTTGCTCGGTTTTGCGATTTGGTATTTCGCCAGCCATTCCGAGGCACCGGCCGTCAACATAGCAACCGAATGGGAAAACGCACAGAATCTACAACTGACCGCTTCGCCGTGGGTTGAAGGCTATCCGAGCATTTCGCCTGACGGAAAAGATATCGTCTTCGCCAGCGAGATCGAAGGCGACGGCAACATTTACCGACAAAGAATCGGCGGAAAAACACAGACAAATCTCACCCCCAATTCAAAACAACGTGACACGATGCCGGCCTTTTCGCCCAATGGGAAATTCATCGCCTTTCGCTCTGAGCGCGAGCCGTCGGGGATTTACGTGATGGAAGAAACAGGGGAAAATGTCCGCCGCGTGTCCGACTTAGGCTATCATCCGTCGTGGTCGCCGGACAGCAAAAGAATCGTCGTCAGCGACAGGTTCTCCGGCCTACATACGGCTCACATCGGCCCGAACAGTTCGCTCTGGATAATTAATGCGGAGAACGGCGAAAAACAGAAACTTCAAACCAATGGTGACGCAATTATGCCAAGCTGGTCGCCGAACGGACAGCGAATCGCGTTCTGGTTCGTTACGGGAGGAAATTCCGGTGAAATTGCAACGATTCCGGCCGAAGGCGGCGAACCGGTTGTGATTGCCTCGGACGCGGCGGCGGATTGGAATCCGGTTTGGTCGCCTGACGGAAAATACCTCTATTTTGCGAGCAACCGCAATGGAAATATGAATTTCTGGCGCGTCCCTCTAGACGAAACAAGCGGACAGCAGACGGGCTCGCCCGAACCGGTTTCGACTCCTTCGAAATACTGCCGCCACATTGCATTTTCACGCGATGGAAAACTTCTCGCCTACGTCCGCTACGAAAGTAAGTCCAATTTGCAGTCGATCGCCTTTGACCCGAAAACACTGAAAACACAGGGCGAAGTAGCGTGGATCACGCGTGGTAACAACGAAATCAGCAACCCACAACTTTCCCCCGATGGCGAAAGATTTTTGGTTAGAAACCCCGGCAACACCGAGGAAGACATTGCCGTTTTTGATAAAGACGGGGGCAACTGGCGCAGTTTGACGGACGATCGGTTTCGGGAAAGATCGCCACGCTGGTCCCCGGACGGAAAGCAAGTCGCATTTCAGTCAGACCGTAGTGGAAAATTTCAAATCTGGACGATCAATGCCGACGGATCAAATCTTCGACAAATCACATTTACGGAAAAATCCGGAGCGACTTCCGCCGTTTTTTCCCCTGATGGAAAGCGAATGGCCTTCACCGAGACCGACGGCGACATTCGAAAACTAATGATACTCGATCTCACCAAATCTTGGGCAGAGCAACCGCCATCGCCCTTGCCGCCTTTTCCGGGTTCGATTCTTTCTTTTTCGGCGAGAGATTGGTCAAAGGACGGGAAAAAGCTGCTCGTCAACTACTTTGAGCCCGGCGGCGACGAAGGCGGGATCGCGGTTTTCGATCTTGAAACTGCCAAATATGAACGGATAACCGAAATCGGTGGAACACCTTTTTGGCTTAATGATAACCGAAACTTTATCTTCACCCGCGATAACATAATCTTTCTCGGCGACGCAACGACGAGAAGCCTAACGGAAATATACAAACCGTCAGCCTACGAACTCCAACACGCCAACATCTCGCCGGATAATCGCATGATCTTTTTCCGCTATCTTCAGGTTGATGCGGACGTTTGGCTACTTGACGTTTCACCCGAACGATAGCGTCAACCACAGATGTCGTGCCCATAACTGAAAGGCACATCAGCTTGCGATGTAAGTTTGAAAAAGCAAAAGGCCTAGCCCCAGTACGGGCCAGTCCTTAAGTAGTTGTGTGTAAATTAGTTTAGTGTGGTACTGGGGACGGGAATCGAACCCGTACGCCCCTAAAGGCACAGGATTTTAAGTCCTGGGCGTCTACCAATTCCGCCACCCCAGCACGTTTTTAGAGATTAACACGGCGGGGACGAAAGGGAGAAGGGGAGAAAAGGAGAAGTCGTGTATCTTGCGGTCTCCCCTTCCCCTATTCTCCAATTCTCCCTTTCTATCGTTGATTCGTGTATATTGAGAGTGTCTGGTGTCGTCAGGAATTGTATGGATCAAATCGCTTGGATATTGTGGTTGGTGTTGGGCGTGGGGTTGGTGATCGCTGAGATATTTACGCTTGGGTTTGTGCTGCTTTGGTTTGGCGTTGGGGCGTTGGCGGCGGCGCTTGTTGGGTTTCTGGGATTTGGGTTCGGGTGGCAGTTTATGGCGTTCGCGGTTACGTCTGTTGCGTTGACGGCGATGTCGCGGACGATATTCGCACGCTATCTGCCGCACGGTTCGCCGGTGATCAAGATGGGCATTGATTCCCTGCCGGGCAAGATCGGAACGGTTACAATGGCGAGCAAAGGTGCTCTCAACGAGAGTGCGGTAAAGGTTTACGGTTCGGTCTGGACCGCCTATCCGGTGGATGAAACGACCATGCTGACCGAGGGCGAAAAGGTAGAGGTCGTCGAGGTCAAAGGCTCGTCGATCTACGTCCGGCGCGTAACAAACGAGTTGCCTGGCTGGCGCGACGAGTAGTTATTCCCACGAACGGCTTTTGTAATCGTCCATATCGTAATCGCCGTCTTTGTCGATGTCAAAGTGGTCGCCTTTTTGAGCTTTCAGATAGTCGATCTCAAATTTTGTCCCGCCGATCTTCGCAAGCGTTATCAATTGGGCCGCATTACACGCGAGTTCCTCGTCGACCATCACCTTGAACGCGGCCTTTTTGTCTGACATCAGGTGGGCGTCGCCAAATTTCTTGCCCGAATCTTTGTATTTTTTAATGTGCGTCGTTTCGTGAACGAGTACGCTGGTCAGCCACTCGAGCGAGGCGTCGAACGTCTGTTTGCCGATGTCGATCGTCATGATCTCTTCGTTAAAATTGGCTCCGCTCGCCGGATAGGCACGAATGATGCCGATATACGATTGAACGAGTTTTAGATCTTCGGGAGCTTTAGTTTTTAGCAGATTCAGGGCAGCCGTTATCTTGGTGACGAATGCTTTGTCATCAATAATTTTTTGGTTCGTTTCGATGATCAGGCCTTCGACCTTGATCGGTGCAGGGAAACTCGTCGCGGGAACTGGTTTGACCTTGACGCCCGGCTGTGCCGAGAGTTCCGCGACGAAAGCAAAAACAACGACAGCAAGAAGAAAAATTACCTTCATATTACCCAAAATCTCCTTTTCCGTGCTTTTGGATGCAGATTCTGCCGAGGAGGTTTAAATTATTTCTGCGGTGTCTTCGTCGTCCGCGAGATCCTGGTCTGCGGTGTCGTGGATGCCGCCGAGGTCAATGAGTTCGAGTTTGACGTCGTCGCCGACAGGTTCGGGCAGTTCATCGCCCGTAAACTTGGCGAGGATGACGGTGATATTGTCTTCGCCGCCGTTTTCGTTTGCCTCGCGGATCAGTTCGACGCAGGCATTTTCGAGTGCCGCAAAATTATCGAGCACGATACGCTGCATACTTGCGGCCGATACTTTGTTTGAAAGGCCGTCGCTGCAGAGCAAAAAAACGTCATTCTTATGCGGAGCAACTCGGGCTGAAACAGGATAGATCTCGTTCTGCGCTCCGAGTGCCTGCAATATAACGTTTTTGAGCGTGTGCGTCTCGGCTTCTTCGGCCGATATTTGCTGGGCGTCGATCAATTGCTGAACGAGCGATTGATCTTTGGTGACCTGATAGATCTTGCCGTTTCTCACTAAATACGCACGGCTGTCACCGACCTGAATGATATCCGCCGCAGTCGGCGTGATGCCGAGGCCCGTAAATGTCGCGCCCATCCCTTGATATTGCGGATCTGTACGGCCTTGGTTGTGGATGAGAAAATTTGCGTTGACGGTCGCGTCGTAGAGTTTCGAGATCAGGTGATGATCGTACGTCTCGGGAGCGAGGGTATCGTCGATGTCCTCGCCGAGCAGGCGTTCGCTGACGGTCTCGACAGCCATCGTGCTGGCTACCTCGCCGGCAAGTGCTCCGCCCATACCGTCGGACACTGCCATTACGACGCCGTTATCATCGACCTCGAAACGCTGCGATTCGATGACAAATTCATTATCGCCCTGATCGCCGGTCCAGCGTTTGCCGCCCGAAATATTGAGCAAGAGATAATTATCTTCGTTGCCTTTTCTTACGCGGCCGATGTGCGAGGTCGCATGTGTTTCAACAATAAACATTCTATTTCAGTTTCGAGATCGAAGTTTCGAGTTTCGAGTTACAGACAAAATACCACAAACTTCCGAGACTCGGAACTTACGAGAGCGCTTGGTCGAGATCGGCAATGATATCCTCGACGTCTTCGATACCGACCGAGATGCGAACCAGGCCGTCCGTTATGCCGAGCGCGTCGCGTTTTTCGACCGGAACGGACGCGTGCGTCATCGAGGCCGGATGCGAGATCAAACTCTCAACGCCGCCCAAACTTTCGCCTAAAGTACATAACTTGACGCCTTCTAAAACTTTTTTTGCGTTAGCGAGCGAACCGGTCTCGAACGCGACCATGCCGCCAAATCCCGATTGCTGCCGTTTCGCGAGTTCGTGCTGCGGATGCGAGACGAGGCCCGGATAGTAAACCTTTTCGACGCCGGGATGCTCGGCGAGAAAATTGGCGACGACGCGGCCGTTCTTGTCGTGAGCTTCCATTCGAACCGCAAGTGTCTTTGTGCCGCGCAGCACGAGAAATGAGTCAAAAGGCGACAATATCGCACCAATTGCGTTCTGCACGAACCCGATCCATTCGGCGTCTTTCTCGTCATTCAACGCAACAAATCCGCCGACGCTATCCGAGTGGCCGTTGAGATATTTGGTGGTCGAATGAACGACGATGTCGCAGCCGAATTCGATCGGACGCTGAAAATACGGCGACATAAACGTGTTGTCGCAGACGACCTTTGCACCATGTGCGTGGGCGAGATCGGAAACGGCTTTGAGATCGGTGACCGACATTATGGGGTTGGTCGGCGTTTCGACAAAGACCATTTTCGTGTTCGGTTTGAACGCCTTTTCGAGATTTGAAATGTCCGTCGTGTCAGCGAGGTCAAATTCGATGCCGTAATTAACGAGGATCTTGTTGAAAAGCCGAAACGTGCCGCCATAGGTGTTATCGCCGAGGATGACGTGATCGCCAGCCTTTACAAGCTTGAGGACCGTGTCGGTCGCCGACATTCCCGACGCGAAGGCAAACCCGAATTTGGCACCTTCGAGAGCGGCTATGTTTCGTTCTAATGCAGAGCGAGTCGGATTCTGAGTTCGGGCGTATTCGTAACCGCCGGTCGGTTTGCCGAGTGCCTCTTGCTTGTATGTAGATGTTTGATAGATCGGAACGCTAACCGCTCCGGTGACCGGATCCGGTTCGTTGCCCGCGTGGATGGCGACTGTCGAAAAACCCATAATTTGTTTGCGTCCGCAACCGTTTTCGAACGGCCGTTTGCACCAGCGTCAAGCTAACAAAATGCTTAGTTTAACGAGCATTTATGGTAACTTGACGGTGTCAAAATTGCAACGCCGAGCAGGACAAATTGCTGTGTCATTATATAGTTCTAATTTGGATAATCTGTCCTTATGATTGTATAATTGGCTGACCTCAATCGCTGATTCACGGCCATATTTGTATGGACATTAACCAACTCGAAGTATTGGTCACAGTTGCCAACGAACGGAGTTTTTCGCGTGCCGCCGAGGTGCTGGAGCGAACGCAGCCGGCGATCAGCCAAACGATAAGGAGGCTCGAAAAAGAAATCGGCGAGACGCTCTTTGACCGCTCGTCAAAGGACGGAACGCTGACCTTTGCCGGCGAGGTGCTACTCGATCACGCCAAGCAGATGTTAAACCTGCGGCACAATGCCGAGAATGCTCTGCGCGAGATGCGTTCTCTGCAGCAGGGCAAGGTCTCGCTCAGTGCGAATGAACATACCGTTTTTTTTCTGCTGCCGGTGATCGAGGAATTTCATGCTCAGCATCCGCAGATAAAGATCGAGGTCCAACGAGGCGTCGCGAGCCGCATTCCGAAGCAAATTACAGCCCGCGAGGTCGAACTTGGCGTCATCTCGTTCTCGCCAAACGATGACAGCCTACACTCGGTTCCCGTCTGCACCGACGAACTTGTACTCGTCGTTTCGCCACAACATAGGCTCGCAAAAAGCGGAAGTGTGTCGATCAAAGATCTTGGAAAAGAGGCCTTTATCGCTCACAACGCCGTGTCGCCGTATCGAAAGAAAGTGATCGAGTCGTTCGAAAAATACAAGACCGATCTCAACATCGTCGTCGAGCTGCCGTCGCTCGAAGCGATCAAGCGTCTCGTCGAAAAGGGCGTCGGCGTTGCCCTTGTGCCGAGGCTCACGGCCCAGAGCGAGATCGATGGTGGACAACTGGTTGCATTGTCAGTTAACGAGATGCGGCTTGACCGCAAATTGAACATCATTTACCGCCGAAACTCGTCGCTTTCGCACGCCGCCAAGGCATTTTTGAAGATCGCGAAGGATTTTGGCCGAGGAATGTCGAATTAAATCGCGGTTTGGCTGACATTTGTCTGTGTTTTAGGCGAGCTTTGGGTTAGAATGATTCACAAGTTGCAGGTACGATTCGCAATTTATACTTCTAAAACCGGTGGACAAACATGGCTGAAAATGAACTCGGTGAAGCTCTTTCACCATCCGATCGTCGAGACTCTGACCGAAAAAAGCTGATCGTTGACGTGCGTTACGATGGCGGCGACGGCACGGGCATCGCGAATACACGGGACATCGGTGTTGGCGGACTGTACATGACGACTGCCGCAGCACTTGAAACCGGAACGCCGATCGTGATGGCAGTGAGCGTTCGGGGGCGTTCTATGAAGCTCAACGGCACCGTAGTTTACACCGATCCAGGCCACGGCGTCGGCGTGCGGTTCGCCGATCTTCTCGACGAAGACCTCAATTTTCTGAAATACGAACTGGAACTTGCCTAGGGGAAAATTATTTATGTTCGATCAATTTACGCTTGGTATCGAAGAGGAATTTCAGATCGTCGATCCCGTCTCTCGCGAACTGAAATCGCACGTTTCCGAGATCCTCGAAGAGGGCAAAATGCTGCTCGGCGAAAAGATCAAGCCCGAGATGATCCAGTCGATGATCGAGGTCGGAACGGGCGTTTGCGCGAACATACAAGAAGCGCGCGAAGACCTTACTAAATTACGCTGTATTATTTCAGGCCTCGCGCAAAAAAAGAACATGGCGATCATCGCCGCCTCGACGCATCCGTTTTCGAAATGGTCAGAGCAGGAGATCTATGACGGCGACCGTTATAAATTGCTGGTAGATGAACTGCAAATGGTGGCCCGCAGCCTCCTTATATTCGGCCTGCACGTCCACGTCGGCATTCCCGACATCGAGAAGCGCATCCAGGTAATGAACGCCGCGAGATATTTCCTGCCGCACATTCTGGCGCTCACGACGTCGTCGCCGTTCTGGCTGGGATTTAACACCGGTCTCAAATCGTATCGCAGCGAAGTCTTCAAAAAATTCCCGCGAACTGAGATACCCGATACCTTTGAATCTTATGCGCAGTTTCAGGCCTATGTTGATTTGCTCGTCAAAATGAACTGTATGCAAAATGGTTCGAAGATCTGGTGGGACGTAAGGCCGCACCATCTTTTCCCAACGCTCGAGTTTCGCATCTGCGACATTCCGACGCG
>JANLTF010000083.1:0-7262 GCA_031362825.1 Acidobacteriota bacterium
AAGCTAAGCTCAGAAAGCTCGAAGCCGACTGGGATCAGAAATTCTACGGACGTTACGGCCATCTGCAGGATTCCGACGGAGTTAGGCCAAACATCGTAATACCGGCGGGACGGTATCAAGTTATCGACTCAGACCCGTCGACTTGGGCGCAAAATGCCGCAAGCGGCGGAAAGGGAATGGTGACGATCAAAGGGCTATAGAAGTTGAATTAATGGAGGACAAATATATGAAAAAGATGATCTTATTGACAGCACTTTTAATTGGATTTTCGATCTCTGCCGCTGCTCAGTCCGGCAAGATCACAGGAAAGCTGACCTATCCGAGCGATGGAATCCCGACGGATATGGTTTTGTGCGTCACAGTGACCTCGCTGTACGCCCAGCCGACGTACTGTTCGAATGACAAAACGTCGAAACTAACAGCCGCGAATATCGCATTCAAGCTGAACTATCGAGCGGCTTCGTATTCAGTTTCGCTGCCGGCCGCTTCGTACTACATCTACGCGAAAACCAGTGAGATGCCCGGCCACAAGGCATACTATAACGACTTCGTAAAATGCGGCATGAGCGTCGAATGCACGTCGAAAACCCCGATCGTCGTAAAGGTAAAAGCGGGCCAGACGAGGAGCGGAATTACAGTTGGAGATTTTTGGGATTGACGGGCGTTTCAATCAGAAATAGAAAGCTCGGTCAGCTTAAAGTTGCTGACCGAGCTTTATCATCTGCCGGGGCAAAGTCTATCTATCATATTCGATCAATAGACCAGCCAGCCATCAAATGCCCAGCCGCTCGATCCGCCGTAGCTAATGCGGCACCAGCGCCCGGTGCGTCCACCGATATTCTGCGAATAGCCTTGGCAGCTCAGCACACGAACATTTGCTCCGTGCGGGACCTGCAAAATGCGATAGCCGACGTTCGAGCTCGGTTCGCTTCGCAAAGCGAGAAAACCATCGCCCGGCGAATTGACCCATGCGAGGCGTCCACCCGAATTAATGACCGGCGGCGGAACAGTCTTGCCCGCTTTTTTCTGATCGTCGATCTTCTTTTCCAGCTCGGCGAGTTTGGCGAGCAGGATCGCATTGTCCTGATCAGGAGTCGCCTGTGGAACCGCGGTTGCCTGAGGTGCAGGCGTCGGCGGCGGCATGGTCTGTTGGGTCTGTATCGTCGGCAACCCGTTGCACGCCACGCCGACGGTTAAAACCGCCGCGAGGATCAGTGCTCCGTTTAATAAGTTGCGTTTCATATCTGCCTCCTCGTGAGGTGCCCCGCGGGCGGGCAAAACGGATGTCATTGTAAACAAACACACCAACATCCCTAACACCATCAAAGACGCAATATCTATGCCACCTCGGCTAACCAAAAACACCAATTCACGCCTGTTTTCACACCCTTTAGCTTGTCAGAGTGCCAGGATGCAAGACCTCGCGAAAATCCACCAGCCAAGTGCGTAATTTCCAACACAACCCAAAGGGCTCTTTCCTATTCCGGCCATTCACTCGCCCCTTAACCCGATGCACGGCCGACAGGATCTTAATTGAATCTGTTATCCCCCAATAAGCGAAACCACTCCTGAAGCAAATTTTGCGTATTTGTAAACATCTGGCACTTAAGCCATTTGGAAAGAGACAGATCTGCAAGTTTTGCGGCAAATGTAATAAATCTTTGGGAGAAAATAATATGACCAGATCGATAATTTTAACATCAGCACTCGCAGCAACAGTTGCGATCATGGGCGCCTGCGGCGGTGCCTCGAACACCTCGAACAATTCGGCTATGAAACCGGCAACACCGATGGCACCGGCGACGGCTTCGCCTGCGACACCGATGGCACCTGCCGGCGACGGTAACCCGATGGTTGGCGGTTCGCCGATGATGAAAACAAAGGACATCATTGACAACGCCGTTAATTCGAAAGACCACACAACGCTCGTTGCTGCCGTCAAGGCTGCCGGCCTCGTCGAAACGCTCAAGGGAGCCGGACCGTTCACCGTTTTTGCCCCGACAAACGCTGCTTTCGAAAAACTGCCTAAGGGAACCGTCGATACGCTGCTCAAGCCTGAGAGCAAAAAGGCTCTGACCGGCATTCTGACCTATCACGTTGTCGCAGGTAAAATGGACGCCGCCGCGATCGCCAAGGGTATCGAGGAAGGCAAAGGCAAATTCACGATGAAAACAGTCGCCGGCGGCACACTGACCGCCACGATGGAAGGCAAAGAGGTCATCATCACCGACGAAAAAGGCGGCAAATCGAAAGTAACGATCGCCGACGTCATCCAGTCGAACGGCGTTATCCACGTCGTCGATTCAGTTCTAATGCCCAAGTAACTAAGCCCACTTGAGCACAAAAGAAAGCCGCGGGTCACTAATAAGACTCCCCGCGGCTTTTTTGCGATAATTGGCCGCGAAAAGGCACAAAAGACGCAAAAAAGAGGCAGAATCTATTTGTTCTTGCCTCTTTTTGCGACTCTTGTACCTTTTTGCGGCTAACCTTTTCTTAGTTCGGTCAGGACCTGTTTTGCAACAGCTTTTAGCGTGTCGAAGACGCCGGTGCCGTTGGTGGCGACGGCTTCGAAGACGGGTTCGCCTTTGCGGATGAGTTCGCCGGAGAGTTCTTCGATCGGGGTGACGTTTGGGAGGTCGCGTTTGTTTAGTTGGAGGACGTACGGGAGCTGGCCGAGGTCGTAGCCCTGTGAGCCGAGGTTTTCTTCGAGGTTGTAGAGCGACTCGATGTTGGCGTCCATACGCTCTTCCTGGCTGTCGGCGACGAAGACGACGCCGTCCACGCCTTTCAGTATCAGCTTTCGCGAAGCGTCGTAATAGACCTGGCCGGGAACCGTGTAGAGGTGAAAACGCGTCTTAAATCCGCGAACCGTACCGAGTTCGAGCGGCATAAAATCAAAGAACAGCGTGCGGTCGGTCTCCGTCGCAAGGCTGATAAGCTTGCCCTTCGCCTGCGGTGCAGTCGAATCGTAGATGTACTGTAGATTCGTCGTCTTGCCGCAAAGTCCCGGACCGTAGTAAACGATCTTGCAATTAATTTCTCGCGATGCGTAGTTAATAAAGGTCATAGTTGAGAATTGAGAAGTGAGAATTGAGAATTGAGAGCGGAAACTTGCTTCTTATATTTTCTATTCTCAGTTTTCCATTATCCATTAAGTTTGTTTTCTACGAAAACAAACTGTCGATGTCTTCGTCCGTGATCTCGGAGAAGAACGAGTTTTGGTTGAGACGGAAGTTGGCCGAATCTACGGTTGCTTCGTCGAGCAACGCGGCAACTTCGTGCGTTGCGCGTTTGGTTCGTATTTTAACGAGTCCGAGTGTTGAACGCTCGTCAAATACTATCACAAGCAGGCTGCGTCCGATGACACTGATGTAGATGCTTTCGCGTTCGCCTTCGTGAACTACGGCCGGGAAGGTGTCTTCGCCGATCAGTTTGGCCATGCTGCTCGTTGCCGCAACGTTACCGGCGGCGAGCGATGAGAAGCTGGTCGTGTCCATATCGCGCATCTCGCCGTGAAAGGCGATCGGTTGGCCGTCGCGATCGACGAGCATAACGACGCGGGCCGCGCATTCGATGCAGAGGCGAGCGAGGATGTGCTTGATCCTCGAAAATTGGTGTTCTTGTATTATGAAGGGCGTCTCTGCCATTTGATTTTCCGGACGTGTCAGACAACGCCTAGGATAGTTTATTGCTGGTGAATTGTAATCGGCAATGCGGACGGATGACATAATTCGCCATCCGTTTATAAACTTAGCACAACAACGTTGGCTGGGACAAGAAATTTTTTGGCATCCGTGGGATTTTCTCTATTTTTCTTTGCGTCCTTCGCCGCTCCGCGTGAAATGATCTCAAGCAAAGCCGCGAATACGCTAAAGATCGGAAAGAGCGCACACGTCTCCATAAATCTGATTGATGCTATACATCGAAAAATGCTAATATCTAGGCGGTCGACAGCGCTCGTCGGCACGTTTTTCAGACAATTTGAATGGCACGACCCTCAAACTCGCCTGTTTCCGGGTTTTGATACCCGACCGTAATGAAGCATCATCTCTTCTCCAACAACACAAAAGGCCTCAATTTTGTCACAATCGGCGGCGGCAACGGTTTGTCGACGCTGCTTTCGGGACTAAAGCGTTTTGTGAATGCGGGCGAGACGGAACCGATCTGGATCGAAGATCTGTCGGCTATCGTTGCGGTGACCGATGACGGCGGAAGCTCGGGCAGGTTAAGGGACGAGTTGCAGATGCTGCCGCCGGGCGACATACGGAACTGCATGGTCGCGTTAAGCGAGGATTCGCAGACGCTGTCGAAACTATTCAAACACCGCTTTCGTGGTGATGGTGATCTGGGCGGGCATGTTTTTGGCAATATTTTTCTGGCAGCCCTCACCGAGATAACCGGCGATTTTGCCGAGGCGGTCAGACTGTCGTCGGAGATCATTGCGAGCAAAGGACATATCTATCCAGCGACGGTTGCGGATGTGCGGTTGGCCGCAGAGCTCTCGGATGGCAAGATCGTTCGCGGCGAGACGAAGATCGGCCTCGTCGGCAGTATGATCAAGCGGCTTTTTCTGGAGCCCGCAGATTGTAAACCGCTGCCGGACGCTCTGGCGGCGATCAAAAATGCTGATATTATCTCGGTCGGGCCGGGCTCTCTGTTTACCAGTCTGCTGCCGCCGATCTTGGTTGACGGGGTTGCGGATGCGATCGCAGAATCCTCGGCGGTCAAAATATTCATCTGCAATCTAATGACCCAGCCGGGCGAGACGGACGGCTTTACGGCACGGCATCACATCGAGCTATTCCGTGAGTATGCACGGCAGATCGAGTTTGATTGTGTCGTCGTCAACGACCATCCGATCAGCGAAACCCAGATGGCAATGTACGCAGACGAAGGTGCCGAGCAGATAGGCGTTCACGGGTCGATAACGCCCGAGACTATCGAGGGTTCGGAGATCATTTATGGTAATCTGTTGAGCGATGGTGAAATGGTCCGCCACGACCCCGAACGGCTTGCTCAGGTCGCTTTGCTCTGTGCCTTGCAGCCGAAAGACTCTGTTCAGAGTGCAGGCTTTAGCTTGTAACTCTGTGAACCGGAAACGAGCTAATGCTTGCACCTTAAACTTGTGAATACTGATCTCAACGTTTTAATTCTCGCCGCCGGTTTGGGCACGCGAATGAAGTCGAACCTGGCCAAGGTCCTGCATAAGCTCGACGGCAGGCCACTGATCAATCATGTTTGTCG
Organism: Acidobacteriota bacterium; assembly: GCA_031362825.1. GTDB lineage: Bacteria > Acidobacteriota > Blastocatellia > Pyrinomonadales > Pyrinomonadaceae > OLB17. The sequence continues at coordinate 5,245 of JANLTF010000083.1, forward strand.
AACGGCTGCGACGATTGATCCGGCGAAGATATTTGTTGTTGTCGGGCATCAGGGCGAAGATGTAAAAGCTGCGGTTTTGAATGAGCTCGATGAGTCGTCGGCCGGATTTGCGTGGCAAAAGCAGATGTTAGGAACGGGTGATGCTGTTAATGCCGCCCGTGAATTGTTGGCGGATTCCGACTCAACGCTGCTCGTGCTTTCAGGCGACGTGCCGATGATCAAGAGTGAGACTTTGACGGAACTTGTCGAGCTTCATCACGGTTTTCGCGGCAAAGGTGCGGCTTGCACGGTTTTGACCGTAAGGCTAAAAGATCCAAGCGGTTACGGGCGAGTCGTTCGGGATGAGAATGGTTCCTTTGACCGAATTGTCGAGCAAAAGGACGCGAGCGACGAGGAGCGCGAGATAGACGAGATCAATTCGGGTATCTATTGTTTTAACGCCCGCAAGCTGTTTGCAGCTCTCGAAAATGTTCAAAACAACAACGCTCAGGGCGAATATTATCTGACCGATGTTCCGCAAATTCTTCGCGAACAAGGCGACGATGTCGCAATTTTCATACACAAAGACGAGCACGAGATCGAAGGCGTCAATGACCGTCGACAACTCGCCGGAATGGAGAAGACGATCCGGCGAAATACGGTTTCGCGTCTGATGCTTGATTCCGGAGTCACATTTATCGATCCGAAGAGCGTCTATATTAGCGCCGCCGCGATCGTTGGCCGCGACACAGTCATTCACCCGAACGTCACGATCGAGGGCGAGAGCGTGATCGGAGAACATTGTAGTTTGAGATCGGGAACACGGATCACAAATTCGCACGTTGCGGATCGCGTCGAGATACTCGAGAACTGCGTGATCACCGACTCGCAGATCGGTGAAAACTGCACCGTTGGCCCGATGGCTCATCTTCGCGGCAAGGCTGTGATGGAAGACGGTGCGAAGGTCGGCAACTTTGTAGAGCTAAAGAAAACCAGGCTTGGCCGCGGCTCAAAGGCGAGTCACCTCACCTATCTTGGCGACGCCACCATCGGCGAAAAAACAAACATCGGTGCCGGTACCATCACTTGCAATTACGACGGCAAAAACAAACATGAAACCCACATTGGCAATAACGTCAAGATCGGATCGGACACAATGCTTATTGCCCCTGTCACGGTCGGCGACGGTGCAGTCACTGGTGCGGGAAGTGTGGTCACAAAGGATGTCGCTCCAAACAAGCTGGCGGTTGGAGCTCCGGCGAGATCGATACGTGATTTGAAGCCCAAATAACTTGTTAATCGGGAGACTCAATTGTGGTAGAATTATGGCGATGAATGCTAAAACGACTCAAAAAATAAAAAAGAATCTCAAGATCGTTCGTGAGATGAGAATTGAGCGTCCTGAGCGTATGAAACTGACCGCCGAAGAGTCACTTCAGCGAATGAACGATTTCGATAAAAGGAAGGACGAATTTATTGCCTCTATCCGTCAGAGCAAGGGTTGAGATCTATCTTCCCGACCAATCCATTCCGGCCTATCAAGATCTGCTTCGGACGATTGTCGAAGAGTTTACGAATACTTTCGGCGGATGTACGGTCATTCGCGGTCTCGATGGCCATTACCTATCAAAATTCGGGCAGATCATTCCGGATCGCGTGAATCTCGTCTACACGGATACGCCATTTGATTTTCGAGAACATGCCGAGGAAATTGGTGGATATACAGACAAACTTCGCGACAACGCGTTTAAGGCTCTGAACGAAGAGGCCATCCTCGTGGTATTTTGGCCGGTTTATCACTCTGAATAATTATGTGCGGAATTGTTGGATACGTTGGAAATAAACAGGTTGTGCCGTTGATCATTGACGGTTTGAGGAAGCTGGAGTATCGCGGTTATGACTCGGCGGGAATCGCGGTGGTGGATGACGATCGTCATCTTTCGCTGCGGCGGGCCGAGGGTAAGCTGCGCAATCTTGAGGAAGCGATCAGACTGAATCCGCTAGACGGGAATTATGGGATCGGTCACACGCGTTGGGCG
>JANLTF010000087.1:0-4486 GCA_031362825.1 Acidobacteriota bacterium
CCAGAACATGTCGGCACAGGAACTTTCGTCTCTGACCGCCGACCAGCACACTCAGGGAGCAAAGAATTATTTGCAGGCCACCGGCGAAAAGAAGTTCCTCAGCCTTAACACCAATCCCGTCGAACTCGCCGCACTCATGACGGCCGTAGTCGGAACCTTTTTTATCCTGATATTCGCATTTAGAACCGAGAAACTCCGTGAACGTTTACCGAGTCTCGAATCCCTCGACAACCTGATGTACAAGACGGCATGTCTCGCCTTTGCCGGGCTTGCGATGCTGTTGATTACCGGAGCGATCTGGGCAAATGAGTCGTGGGGACGGCCGTGGGGCTTTGACTCAAAAGAGACTGGCGCCCTTGTAGCGTGGCTCACGTACGCCGCGTTCCTGCACACACGCATCTCACGCGGTTGGCGCGGACGCAGTTCCGCATACTTTGCAATACTTGGGTTTATGTTTGTCGTCTTTACTTACTTGGGCGTGAGTTACTTGCTCAAAGGGCTGCACAGCTACGCATAGAATTTGGACGACTATCTGATCGTAACTTCGGCAACATCAAGCATCGAATAGCGGCGGATACTGCCGTCCTTTGCGATTACAGTCAGCGTTCCTTTATCGACGCTGAACTTTAGTACTTCGGAGAGAGGCCGCTCTAATTTGTCGCCATTTTTAAATGCGATGACCAGGCGAATATTCGCCAGAGGATCGGCCGCTTTAGCTTCCTTCTCAGAATCCTTGGTCTCTGTTTTTGCAGTCTCCTTTGGTTTTGGTTTTTTCTCGACGGGTTTCTTTTGCTCTTTTTCAGTTTTTGCTACGGGTTCATCCTTTTCCGCTGGCTTCTTGGCCGTTCCCTTACGCTCTTCGGGTTTAGACTTCCCGGTGGACGAATCGCTCTTTTCTGACTTCCCGACTGTCTCACGTTTTGCATCCGCAGGCTTCTTTATCTCCTTTTTCGGCGTAACAGCAACTATCTCAACGGGCGGCGTTTTAACTTCCGCCTTTTTGACCTCAGGGACTTCAATGATCGTACCTACCGAATTTACGCGAACATTCCCGAGTTCACCGGCCGCGACGGTCGGCGCTTCGGTGACGCTTCCAGGCCTTGTGAGCATCGCGACAAAGCTGCCGCCAAATTTTATCTGAACCGTTGCCGCCCGGTCGTCGGGAGGGCGACCTTCGATGCGGAGCAGGAGCCTCTCGGTCTTTCGGAGATAGATGAGGCGTCCGGTCTCGTTCACGCCTGAGTCCGAATAGACCACCATCTTTGTCAGCGGCCGCATGCCATCAGCCGTGAAGACATCGATGTCGCCGTCAAAATTCTTCGTTACGACATTGATAAAGATATCGCCTTGATCGCCGCCAAATGCATAGTACTGAGTCGTCAGTCGCGAATCGCCGATGTCACGAGCCTTGATCGTCGCATTCACGATATTTGTGGTTAGCGGAGTAGGAAAATTGGGATCAGATGATTGAGCGAATGATGAAAAGGCGAAGACCAACACCCACACGAGGCCGTTCAACAAACCAAACGATCTCAATCGGCTCATTCTCATCTTATTTCCTTTCTCAGATGTACCAGCCTCGACGTTTCTTCATAGCCAAGCTGGCGATGTGCCTCAATGCTGTCCTCGTTGCCCATTTCCGCATCCGAAGCCATCTCTGTACAGCCTCGCGAACGAGCCCACTGCTCTGCATTCGCCACCAGATTGCGGCCGACACCTGTCCGGCGAAACTCAGGCTCGACAAACCAGCCCTCGAGATAGCCGACATTTTCCGTATCACAATCCTCCGCGAACGGACGGATGCTCACCTCTAGAAAGCCGATCAGCTTTCCCTCGCCTCCGTCGGCGACGATTACGAGCTGAAACTCAGGATGATCTAGGATGTCGAGCATCTCGTCGCGGTGTTCCTGTTCGAGCGTCTCGTCCCACAGCAATTGGCGCAGCCGCAGCCATTCCGAAAGGTCCGATTCCTTGAGCTGACGAACTGTGATCTCACGATGTGACATTTGAAATTGATGATAGCAGTCTTCGGGAAACGCGACAAGATTTTCGTACAAAAAAAGCCGAACGCGAACGCCCGGCTTCTTTCAGATAAGTAAACGACAAACTAACCAGTCTTAGCTGCAGTAGCCTTGCCGCCGAGGATCTCGAGGGCTTTCTTGAGCTGAATGTCTTCGAGAACAGGCGCAACCTTCGGTTTTGGAGTTGGGGTCGGTGTGGCTCCGGGATTGGGCTGCGTCGGGCCGTCGCCGAGGCTTTCGATGTCGAGCGGTTCCGGCGTATCGGGTCGTTTGACCTCGACTGACGGTTTGACGCCCATCGTCGCTTTGTCTTCACCGAGGAACGGCGTGCCATTGGGCGATGCCCACTTGGCGACTGTTAGCAGCAGGCCGTCGCCGCTCTTTAGCGTAAATAGCTGCTGCTCGGTGCCCATGCCGAAAGTGCGTTCGCCGACAACTTCGCCGCGTTTGCGGTCGAGGAATGCAGACGCGATGGCTTCGGACGCCCCGGCTGTGCTTAGGTTGATGAGGATCGCAGCTTCGCCGTCGAAAATTGCCTTGGCGGAGTCTGCCGCGAAGGTTTTGGTAGGTTTATTCTCTCTGCCGATGATCGTAGCGAGGTTGCCGTCTTTTATGAAAAGATTGGTGACATTGGCAGCTTCTTCGAGTTTGCCGCCCGCGACGCCGCGGAGATCTAAGATTATCTTGGCGGCTCCCTGTTTTTGTAAACCTACGACCTGCGACTTGATGTCGGCGGCTTCGCCTTCTTCGAGGCTGAACACTTTCACGACGCCGATCTTGCCGTTTTCCATGCGGGATTCTGCTTTTGGAACGGTGTACGAGCCGCGCGTTACCTTGATGGTCTGCGGCTTCTCGCCGGCTCGAAGGACACGGAGAGCGACGGTCGTGCCGGAGGCTCCGGCGACGAGTTGCGTCGCGTCGTAGAGCGAAACATCACGCGAGGCTTTCGTATCTATGTATTCGATGACATCGCCCGACTTGAGCCCGGCCTTATCGGCTGGTCCGCCCTTTATGACGGAGATTACGTAAAGGAAACCCGAAACCTGTGAGAATTCCGCGCCGATGCTGGTTTTAGTAATTGCCTTACCGGCCTGGTATTCCTTAACCTGATCTGCCGTCAAAAAGGACGAATACGGGTCCAAACCGTTGGCGAGGCCTCGCAAAGCCCCGACGCGGACCTTTTCCATGTTGGGATCATCTACATAATCGTTCTGAATGTGCTGCAGCACGGATTCGACGATCCGCAACTGTGCTCCGGCATCGTTCACCGGCTGCTGGGCGTTTGCGTTGAGAACGTTGCCGATGAACGGCAGGCCGCCGATGACCGCGTAAACCGCGATCGCACCCGACAGAACCATGACCCAAAGTTTTCCGCGAAATGACATATAATACCTCGTATAACGAACTGCTATTGATTATCAGTGATAGAGTTTATTCGTGCAAGAAAAAGAAATAACTAATCAAGCCGAACTTACAGATCTTTCGACCGTGCCCGCCGAAGGGCGAATCGTGTCGCTCGACCCCGGAACGAAACGCGTAGGCGTAGCTGTCTGCGATGAATTAAGATTCACGACACGTCCGCTGCCGTTTATAACGCGTACGAGCTGGAAAAAGTTATTGGTTGAGGTGAAAAACATCCTTGCCGAGTTGGATGCGAAGGCCATGGTAATTGGTTTGCCGATGCGTTCGGACGGCGGCGAAAGCGAGATGAGCGCGGAAGCACGCTCGATGGCCCGCCGCTTCTCGCTTTCACTCGAGCTCCCTGTCTATCTACAAGACGAACGCCTCACATCATACGAAGCCAAGTCCCGCCTATGGCAACGTGGCCTCGATGTAAAAGAATCACGCTCCCAAGTAGATTCCGAAGCCGCCGCAATAATCCTCAGCGACTTCCTCGACAGGCTCGACAGGCCGAAATTGCCGTGATCAAAGCCTAAATCGCTACGATTACAACCCAAATCGCGGTGATTACAACTGTCGCCACCATTCCGGCAACTGTCCCCGCCATTCCGGGAACTGTCCCCACCATTCCGGCACCTGTCGCCGTCGTTCCGGCAACTGCCGCAGCCATTCCGGCAACTGCCCCCGTCGTTCCGGCAACTGTCCTCACCAATCCGACAACCGTCGCCACGGTACATCAGTTCTACATTGCCATACGGAAGGACTGCCGAGCCGTGTGACGGGACTTTTTTGTGCCCGTGTCAGTAGCCCGCACGTGAGTAAGGGCTCAACTCGCGGCCAAGACATCTTCATCGGAACGAGATCATGTGTCCTAAACTAGAATGCTAACCAACGTGAGCCCTTACTTTCGTGCGGGCTACGGACACTGGTTCGCTCCGACTTATTTCGGCCCCATCACGACTATCTGCGTAGCCGCTTTTTCTATGGCGGCTTTGGAGAATGGCAAGATTGCGGGCGTGCCGGTTCGCCAAAACTCGAATTGGTCTTTGAAATGAGGCGACGCG
>JANLTF010000143.1:0-5946 GCA_031362825.1 Acidobacteriota bacterium
GAAAACGAACAAAATTATCAAGCAGCCAACAGGAGCCTTTTCCGCCTTTAATTTGGCAACATCCTCCGGCGATAGCATTGCCTGTTGTTCTGATTCTGTCAAAACGGGAGTCCTCCTAATTGAAGATGATTTCACCACAGCGACAGCTCGAACACAACGCCAGACATGTTCATGCGAGTTTTTCTATTCGGACCGCGGTCACCTTATACTCGGGCGCCTGCGTAAACCGGTCGCGCGTGGGGCCGGTCGCGTAGTTAAGAAAGATCTTTGCATCATGGAATGAAGCGAACAGTTCACCGATCTTTACCTTATCCGTGATCTCTACGGGCAGAACAGCCTCGCCGTAGTTGCTCTTTAGACGCACCGATTCGCCGCCCGAGATCGACAAACGCTGCGAGTCGGCTTTCGAGATCATCAGTAGATCGGTCGGCCGCAGTTCGTGGTTTGGCGTGCGCATCGTCATAGTTCCAGCGTTGAAATGTTCGAGCACGCGGCCGGTTGTAAGCAGGAACGGGAAATCGTCCGATACGACCTCTTTCGTCGCCCGGAATTTTATTCGCCGCAATGCGGCTTTTACGCCGTTTGAGAACGATTCGCCGTGTAATATCTCGGTTCCCGGATGATCAACGTCCGGACACGGCCATTGTATTCCCGCTTTCTCGATTCGCTCATAGGTAATGCCGAATCCCGGAGGCCAGACCGCACGGACCTCATTCCAAATCTCTTCAGCACTTGTAAATGCGAAATCCTTCGCATGTCCCATCGCCGCCGCGAGATCGCAGATGATCTCCCAATCTGATCGTGAATTGCCACGTGGGCTGACCGCACCGCGAATTCGCTGTACACGCCGCTCGCCGTTCATAAACGTGCCGTCTTTTTCAAATGATGTCACAGCGGGGAAAAACACATGGCCAAACCGCTTCGCGGTCTCGTTCAAGAAGAAATCCTGAATGATGACGAGGTCCATATTCGCGAACGCCTTTTCGGTCTCGTGAGCGTTGGCGTTTGAGAGAAAAACGTCATAACCGATCGTCCATAGAGCTTTGAGTTTGCCGTCACGGGCTGCGTCGATCATTTGCAGTTGGTTGAGTCCTGCGGCCGTTGGCACAGGAGTCTTCCAAACGCTTTCAAATAGCTCGCGGCCCGCTTCTATTGTGATCGAGCCAGTTAAAATGCCGGGATCACAGCCCATATGAGCCGAACCCTGCACGTTATTCTGCCCGCGAAGCGGATTGACGCCCGCACCGGGCTTGCCGATATTTCCGGTCAGCAAAGCGAGATTTACGATCGTCATCACGCCCTCGGTTCCCTGCAGATGCTCGGTCATGCCAAGGCCGTGCATCGCCATCGACGGCGTGTCAGTGGCGTAAATGCGAGCGGCTTTGCGGATCAACTCGGCATCGACACCGCATCTTTCAGAGACAGCCTCGGGCGAATAATCGGCAACAAATTTCTTAAATTCTTCGAATTCATCAACACGCGTCGCAATAAATTCAGGGTCGGTCAAGCCTTCGTCGATGATTGCGTGGGCGATCGCGTTGAACATCAAAATATTCGTGCCCGGCCGCAATTGCAGATGCACGTCGGCGTATTTTGTCAGCTCGGTCTTTCGCGGATCGATGACGATCAACTTGGTGCCGTTTTTGATAACAGCCTGCTTAATACGCGCTCCGGGGATCGGATGATTTTCGCTCGGATTTGCTCCGCAGAGGATGATCGTCCGTGCCCTTTCGATATCGTCAAACGAATTTGTCATCGCCCCGGTACCGATCATCATCTTCATCGCCGCTGCCGAAGGCGTGTGGCAGACGCGGGCACAGCAGTCGACATTATTGGTGCCGAGCACAACGCGAGTGAATTTCTGAGCGAGATAGTTTTCCTCATTCGTCGCCCGAGCTGACCCGAGAACGGCGATGCTCTCTTTACCAAATTCGGCGTCTATCGCCTTTAGTTTGTCAGCTGTGTATTGGATCGCTTCGTCCCACGAAACGATTCGCCAATCGCCGCCTTCACGGATCATCGGTTCCGTCACGCGGTCGTCGGCATCGACAAAATCGAATGCGTACCTTCCTTTCACGCAGAGATGCCCGTAATTTACAGGAGCGTCCATCACCGGTTTGACTTGCACGACGCGGTCGTCGCGCGTACCGACATTCATTTCGCAGCCCGTTCCGCAATACGGACATGTCGTCTTTGTCCACTCGGTCGGAAATCCTCGCTCTATAACCGTCTTGTCTTCCAAAGCTCCGGTCGGACACGCGTCCGCACAAGCACCGCACGAGACGCAAGTACTATCTCCAAACGCTCCGAACGAGTCCGGCATGATGTGCGAATCTTCGCCGCGTCCTAGCACGTGCCAGACAAACTGGCCCTGCACGTCGGCGCAAATACGGGCGCAGGCGTAACAGTTGATGCACCGCGACATATCGACATCGATATATGTGTGTGAGGGATCTGCCGCGATCGAACGGTCGCCGTGAAAATCAGCCGCGGTCAGGCCGTATTCAGTTGCTAGTTTGTGAAATGGTTTATCGGGATATTTTGTATAGGCATCCGCGGGGTAATTGCCGGCGAGCATCCGCAGGTTCCACGTGCGGGCCTCTTCGACCGGCTCACTGTGGGTCTCGACGTCCATGCCGTCCGCAAGCAGCGTTGTGCACGAGACCGCTTCTTTAGCCATGCCTTTGACGTCGACGAGGCACATTCGGCAGGCACCGACCGGCTTGAGGCGGTCGTCGTTGCAAAGCGTCGGAATATCGATGCCAACCGAGCGAGCCGCTTCGAGGACGGTTACACCGTCGGTAAATTCACCATCTAGTCCATTTATCGTCGCTCGGATCATGATCTTTGTTTCCCTTGAACCGAGCCGCCCGTCGTCAAAGCACGGACTTTAGGATCTCGGCAAATCTGTAAACGTCACCAAAAGTGTTGTAAAGCGGCACCGGAGCGACCCTGATCACATCCGGCACACGCCAATCGGCAACAACGCCCCGCGATGTAATCGCCTCGAACAAACCCTTATCCGCATCCTTAACGCGGATCGAAAGCTGGCAGCCTCGTTCAGCCGGATCAGTCGGCGTGATCACCGAGATCCGATCGTTGCCTATCTCATCGATAAGCGTTTCGAGGTAGCCGGTGAGCCGCACCGATTTCTCCCGGAGAGCAGACATTCCAGCCTCATCAAATATCTCAAGCGACGCCCTTAGTGCCGCCATCTGCAGGATCGGCGGATTTGAAACCTGCCAGCCTTCTGCTCCCGGTATGGCGTGAAACTCAGGCCCCATCAAAAACCGGGTCGCCTTGTCGTGGCCCCACCAACCCGCAAACCTCACTAAATTCTCGCAATCGGCGTGCCGTTCGTGGACGAACGCACCGCCGACCGCTCCGGGCCCGGCATTAAGATACTTATACGAACACCAAGCCGCGAAATCCACGCCCCACTCGTGTATTTTCAGCTCAAGATTGCCCGCCGCGTGGGCGAGATCAAATCCGACGATCGCCCCAACCTTGTGCCCCGCATCGGTAATTTCACGCATTTCAAACGCCTGCCCTGTGTAATAATTCACACCCCCGAGCATCACGAGAGCTATCTTGTCGCCCTCGCGTTCGATCGTTTCAATAATATCCTCGGTCCGCAGCGTCGTTTCGCCTTCGCGGGGCGAGAGTTCGATTAAACAGTCAGCCGGTTCGAGCCCCCGGAATTTCATCTGCGAAGAGACCGCATATTGATCCGAGGGAAACGCTCCCTTCTCGATCACGATCTTTCGCCGATCGCCGACAGGGCGATAGAACGAAACTAACAGAAGATGCAGATTCACCGTCAGCGAATTCATTACGACTGTCTCGATCGGTTTTGCTCCGATGACGCGAGCCATTTGTTCGGTCAAAAATTCGTGATACGGCAGCCACGGATTTTTCGCCTGCATGTGGCCCTCGACCGCGAATTTCTCCCAGTCCGCAAGTTCCTGCTCGACGTAACCGCGAACCGTCTTCGGCTGTAAGCCCAGCGAATTCCCAGTAAAATAGACTTGTTCCGCTCCGTCCGGCCCTCGCGGCATAAAGAACCGATCACGAAAATGCGCGATCGGATCAGCAAGATCCATACGGTTTGCATCCGAAAACGAGGCCGGCGACGACTTAGAAATGGTATTGAACATGTTCAGCTGTGTGCGTTAGGCAACATTACAAATCTTGTGGATATGAAAAAATGTCAGGACTATGATTGATGAACAGATTATAACAGACCAACGATTTCACACATCCACGACGGAGAAGCCCGCGTTCTCATTTACCCTGGCGCTTGCATTCCTGGTACTCATCGTGGTCAATCTGGTGATCGTGATCGTAAGCCTGCCGGTCATAATTGCTTCGCAGGTCCGGCGAAGGCGATTAGTTGGTAAAGGCTAGTGACCGATGCTCCGGCCTCGAAACGTGCTCTCGTCGGCTCGATGCTGTCCTTAAAAATCCGCTTTCGACGTCCATGCCGGACAGGCTAACCTAAAATCCCCCGCAGACTCTTAGTGAAGTGTCGTTTCGTCCCCGATTCGAGCAAGATAACATTTATTTGTTCCATTAAATGGTCCCTTCTAACTTTATGCTATCTTGCATTTCGTGGAAAACGCAGTGAGGTCCTCGCAAGGCCAACGGGACCAACACGATTTTGATTTCAAAAGTGTGACTTTTGTCATATCGTGTAGATACTGGCCGTCTTAGAATTGGTTTGTTCGTGACCCTGGCCGACAGTTTTTATGTATGCATAACGTAGATATGGACCTTGTCGAGATGTCGCTCGACGTCATCAAATTTGCGATCGGACGCATCTCCGACAAAGACCCGCAGCTCGGTTTCCCGAAAAAAGCCGAGGAACTTAAAGCACTCGTTGGAGAGACTATCACGCCAAAAGGCATCGGAGGCGAAAAGGCGTTCGAGCTGTTTCGCGATGTTTTGGTCAAATCAAGCGTCTCGATCGATCATCCGCGGCATTTGGCGTTCGTACCGGCATCGCCGACGCGTGCGGCTGTGATGTTTGACCTTGTCACTTCGGCGGCGAGTGTTCACGGAGCATTTTGGCTCGAAGGTGCAGGGCTAATATTTGCCGAAATGCAGGCGATGGAATGGCTGGTTTCGCTAACCGGAATGCCAAAATCTGCATTCGGGGTTTTCACGAGCGGCGGCACCGAAGCAAATCTCTCCGCTATGGTTGCGGCTCGAGAAAATTGGCGGCGGCTTGACCCAACAAAGAAGGGCGAACGCGGCATCGTCATCGCCTCGAACGGAGCACATTCGTCGATCTCCGCAATGGCAAAGGTCATCGACGCCGATGTAGTCCTAATCGAGACCGAAAACCGTCTCGAAGGGAGCAAACTCGCCGAAACGATCGAAGCGATGGACGAAGCAACCCGGACGCGAGTGTTTGCCGTCATCGCTACCGGCGGAACGACCAATTCGGGCATCATCGATGACCTCGCCGGAATTGCCGAGGTCTGCAAAAAGCACCGATTCTGGTTCCACGTCGACGCGGCCTATGGCGGGGCCGCACTTGCCGTCAAATCGGTCCGTCCGCTTTTCAACGGCATCGAACACGCCGACAGCGTGACCATCGACCCGCACAAATGGCTGTTTTCGCCATACGATTGCGGAGCCGTGATCTATCGCGATCCCGAACTCGCAAAACAAGCTCACTCACAGGAAGGCTCGTATCTCGATATTTTCTCAGACGACGGAGCGAAAGGATTCAATCCTTCGGACTATCAGATCCAGTTAACGCGGCGTGTTCGCGGACTTCCGCTCTGGTTTTCGCTCGCGATGCACGGCACGGATCGTTACGAAACGGCGATCAGCCGCGGCATCGAACTCGCACAGATCGCCGGCCGCCTGATCACCAAAGCCGAACACACCGAACTCGTTCGTGAACCAAGCCTCTCATGTGTTTTGTATCGAAGAAAA
>JANLTF010000229.1:0-2720 GCA_031362825.1 Acidobacteriota bacterium
GAATTTGGGGGATGACCTAACCCATCATTTTGACCTTCGGCGATCAGTAGATCGAGATCGTCATTGTGAAAGCGCTTGCGTTGCGGCAGTAATTTGTAAGCGAAAAAAAGTTGTTGCCGTTGTCGGTCGTAAAGCTGTTGCCTGTGCTGCCTTCGGTAAATTTGACACAGTTGCCCCGCGAACTGACGTTGCCGGAGAAGGTTTGGCCGCTTCTAGCACCGACGACGTATTCCCGCGTGCCGTTCCCGGCGAGGGTTCCCGACACACTCGCAGATGTCCGTCCGCGTGCAAACCTGATACGCGTCTGCGCAAATGCTTCGGCACTAAATGCCAACACCAACAGACTGAGTACAGCTATCCTGAACCAAGATCTCTTCATAGTTTCTCCTTTGAAAGTTGCGTAGTTTACACGACGAAGTCTATCCGCGTTCTCCGTTAAATGCAAGGAAAAAGCGGCAAAGAGATGTCAAGAAACTTATGTGATCTGATTCGAGAGTGTATGTTTTACGCCATCACGCCGTGATAGCATTCGACCGTTTCCTTTACCTTTGCGGCAATGTTTTCGGGAATTGTCGCGTCGATCCTGAGTTTGTTCAGTTCCTTGAGCGCACGGTCGTCACGCACTACCGACAGCACGTGCAGCAAAGCAAATTTGATCCGCTCGTCTTTGCTGTCGCGGATCGCCGCAAAGATCTCTTCGATCTCGCCCGATTTGATCAACAGGCCAACCAGAGCAAACGCCTCGTACGCGACCTTCATATCGTCGTGCAGCAAGCGGTCAAACGATTTTTGTGCAATGCCCGACTCGATCGCCGCCCGTGCAGCGTGCTTCATACGATACTCATCACGCGTCGCGATGATACGCTTCCAAGCGTCCGCACGGTCAAAGCTCAGTCTGAACAATCCACGCGCCGCAGCCGCACGAACTTCGCGCGTCGGATCAGCACAAGCCAGCAAAATAGCCTCGAAAACCGATTCGTGATCAAATTCTGTAAGCGTTGTAACTGCCTTAGAACGCAGATTCGACGAGAGGTCATACAATGCGATCTGCGCCAGTGCATCGACCGAATTACGCGTTTTGAACGCCATCAGTATCCGCACTGCCAGTTCGCGAACTGCTTCGTCCTCTTCAAACTCCTCATTGGCCTGCTCGATCGCACTCAGCAGAGCCCGATCTCCGGACAACGGTAGCAGGTCAAATTCTCTCGGATCTGCGAGCTGAAGAAACGAGTTGACCGGCAACTGTGCAAACTGCAATTTCTTCATTTTTTCCTGAAAAGCCTTAGCATTCACGTGCAGTTCATCGCCATGACCGCCCTTCGCTGCGGAAACGCTGACTCGCGTAGCCACCGAACGGTCGAGCGCCGCGGCTTTCTTATCCGGCTTTGCGGCCGATTTCTTCGCTTTTCTAAACCATTCGAGCTCTTTTTCGGCATCGACGCCTTCGTCGTAGTTACCAGTACTCGAATAATTCTGGACTCTGTTGGTGTAGTTATACTGGCTCTCGTTGGGTTTTCCTTTGCTCTTGCGCCACAAAACGAATGCAGCCGCAACCGCAAGTCCAACTATCAGAAGAAAAATGTACGGCATCATACCGCCTGATTCGGCCTCTGCGGCCGAGTTGCCGCTCTGACCAGGCGCAGCGATCGCCAACGCCACGACCGCGGCGGCGGGCCGTATGAAACCGGATATGTATGGAAGTAAATTACTCATCTTTTGATAACTCTTATTAATGTACGTTCGAACTTGGAGGAGGGGTACATCGTGGGTTGAGCCCGGCTGGCTACATAGGGATGTGAGCCAACTATTATTATGCACGAATTATTATCATTTGTCATCATAAAATCAACGATGTTTGTACACGTTTAACGAATTAGCGATTCCAGAAAAATCGGTAAATAATTTCGGGCGTTTTCCATTGAGATATTTACATATTAGTATTGATAGAAATTGGACAGTTTCGAACAAAATATGACAGGTGCTCTGCCAGTTTCAGAATCAACGATCGATGGCCTTAAACTATTACATCGCGGCAAAGTGCGCGATGTTTACGAGGTAGATGACCAACGTCTGCTGTTGGTCGCGTCCGATCGTATCTCCGCATTCGATTGCATTTTGCCGACGCTCATACCAAACAAAGGCAAGATCCTCACACAGCTTTCGCGGTTTTGGTTCGAAAAACTGTCGACGGTTACCGAAAACCACTTGATCACGACCGACATCAACGAAATGCCGACTGTGATACGAGACCATCCGGAACTCGCCGGACGCTCATCTCTGGTCCGCCGAACCGAGGTGTTTCCCGTCGAATGTGTCGTTCGAGGTTATCTGGAAGGCTCAGGGTGGAAAGATTACAAAGCAACGGGTAAGACCAGCGGCCACGACCTTCCGCCCGGATTGAAACAATGCGACCGTCTGCTCGAACCGATCTTCACGCCCGCGACGAAAGCAGCGACCGGACATGACGAGAATATTACAGGCCTCGAATTCAGAAACGTCGTCGGAAGAGAAACCGCCGCCTATTTAAAGTCGACTTCCCTCGCCCTATACAAAACCGCCGCCGCCTATGCTCTAACAAAAGGCATCATCATCGCCGACACCAAATTTGAATTCGGCACCGATGATGCCTTTTGTTAGAGCATAGGCGGCGGCGGTTTTGTATAGGGCGAGGGAAGTCGACTTTAAATAGGCGGCGGTTTCTCTTCCGACGACGTTTCTGA
>JANLTF010000288.1:0-4688 GCA_031362825.1 Acidobacteriota bacterium
AAGGGAGATATTTTACAACGTGATAGCAGATCTTGATAAACTGATAGAATTACAGCAGACAGATACTCACCTCAGGCGGTTAAAACAGGCAATCGAATCTTCGGAAACCAGGCGTGCAGAGATCGAAAAAGAATTCGAACAGCACGCCTCTTCTATACGCGATATCCAGAACCGAAGAGATTCGCTGCACGCAAAACGTGCCGATCTAGAGAAACAGATCGCCGAGAATAAAACCTACCTCGAACGTGCGGACCGCAATCTAAAGCACGCTCAAAACTCAAAAGAATACGAAACCGCAATGCGAGAGACCGATGCGTTGCAAAAAGCGATCGCCACGTTTGAAACGCAGATCGTCGAGACGATGGAAGAGGTCGAAACGGTCGAAAAGGAAATTGCTGAACGCAGCGAAGAGATCGCAACGCTCGACTCAAACCTCGAAACGGCCCTGAAACAGCACGATGCCCAGATCGCCGCCGACACCGCTCAATATGAGAAACTCAACGCCGGACGCGATACGGTTTTTCAAACTCTCCCCGCACAGCTTGCGTCGATCTACAATCGCATGGCCCAACGCAGCCGCGACGGCATCGCCGTTGCCGAGGTCGTAAACGGTTCGTGCAGTGCATGCTATATGTCGCTTCGCCCGCAGATCCTGCTCGAGGTAAAACGCGGTGACCAGATCATCACCTGCGAAAGCTGCACCCGCATCATGTATATCCTAAAACGCGAAGTCACAGAAGCGTCAGCCTAAGTCAGAACCACCTGCGGTAGCGGGTGGTTTAAGCCCAGGTACAAAAAGGCTTCGCTCTAACCAGCGGAGCCCTTTTTTGCGCAAGATATAGAAATTGCCGATAATATTAGAAGATATGTGCGGAAGAGCATCCCAGTCTGAGATCAAGGCCTATAAACAGTTCATTTTCGAGTGGAACCATCCGGAACTCTTTACGCCGCGGCGGAATTTGAGGCCGACGGAGCCGGCGTGGATAGTCGCGCGGCGTGGGGATGGTTTGATCAAGACGGTCGAGGCTCGCTGGTGGTGTCAGTGGGACGGGGCGTATAAGTTCGAGGCGAAGTATCCGACTTTTAACGCCCGCGTCGAGACGATGCACGAGAAAAAGCTATGGCCCGCACTGCTCAAAAAGGGCCAACGCTGCCTGCTGCCGATCGACAGCTTTTACGAATGGCCGATAAAGGGCAAGGGCCTGCCGCCGGTCGAGATCTTTGTCGAAGGCCGCACGCCATACGCCCTCGCCGGCCTCTGGAGCCGCTATCACGAAAACGGCGAGCCGCGATATTCGTTCACCACATTCACCTGCGAATCGAACGAATTCATGAAACCGCTCCACCCGAAAGCCATGCCCGTCATTCTCACAAACCTAGACGAACAAAAACTCTGGCTTATGGAAGGCGACGAAGAACTCCTGCGCCCATACGAAGGCCAAATGGAATTCGACCAACTCCCCGACACCCTCGAACACCTTTATCCTGAAGAGAATCAGAAATACTAAGACCGTTGTACGCATCGGCCAAAAGGACTCAAACCCTTAGTTCATTTCTTAGAGAGTTCCGTATACTTTGCGTAATCAGCGGCTGCGGCGGCGGCGTTGCCGAGGGCTTTGTGGATGTCGTAACGCGAATAGTAGACACCCGCAGTTTGCGAAGCAAGGCTGACGGCTTTGTCGAGGTCGGCGAGGCCGTCTTTTAGACGCGTGTCGTCACTGAAGATATTCCACAACTCATAATAGTAGCCGCCCCGTTGCCAGTAGCCGCGATAATCATGCGGTTTTAGCTGGATGAATGTATTGATTTCGACAAGGCTCTTGGCTACGATCTCGAGTGCCTTGGATTTGGCATCCTGGCCGCGCATCAAGGCATTGAAGTGAATCAGGCCGGCTTTCCGTTGCAATGCGTGGCCGCGTGTAAGATGGGCGTCAGGCGTGCGATCGGCCGCGAACGCGAGGTCAGCGTCGACGATCGCTCCGTCGTAGTCCTCAAGGCCGATCTTTGCCTCTGCACGGTTGAGATAAGCCTGACCCGGTGGTTTAGACAGGCTTTTGATGGAAACATCAAAGTCGGCGATCGCCTCTTTGTATTTTCCTGCCCGCTGAAATGAGAGTGCTCGTCCCACACGGCAATATTCATGCGTCGGCTGTAACGTTAAGCATTCGGAATAAGCTTTGACCGCTCCGTCGTAATCTTTTTTTGCAAAGAGATCTAGCCCGCGCTTGTTCGCCGCCTGCACAGGCGTCGGGCCGCCCGAAGTTATGGGTGGACCAGACTGAGCGGCAACGACCTTTTTGGCCTTCCACGGGATTTTGCCGCGTTCGACCTTGCCTTCCATGATCGTCACCTCGCCTGCGAGCGAAGCCTTGTCTGTGCCCAGTGTTCCAGTGAATATCAATGACGAACCATTGCCGCGGTTCAGTGTGAACACCGTTCCGCTTTCAAGCGCCGTCACCATTGGCAACGGAAACCGTTTTCCGCTCGGATCGACCACAAATCCTTTTGGTTGAAATTCGCCCCGCTCAAAGACGAACTCGAGCGGCAACGAGCGGGCTCCCATTGTCATATCCCCCTTCCAAGTTCCGACGTATAGGTCTTGCGGGGACGCCTGAGCAAAGCCCGCTAACGAAGTCAGCAAGACAACAAAGAACAGTCCGATAGTACGAGCGGGGATTTCCATAGATTGTAAGAGACCTTGCCGAAATTTCTAGCCCCACTATTATCCAATAAGAACTCTAAAGATGTAAAGCAAACGGTGGTCTCGGCAATGGCATCTAGAATTTCCCGACGTGTGCAGACACGGGTGAAGTAGCCGAACGAGGAAGGCAAGGTCGCGTTGCGGACACTCGGGCTACTGCACGGTTGGCTCGGTTTCCCTAGTCCAGGCTCTTGATCCATTTCAAAAACGAATCTTCATAGACCAGCCACGGTTCGTTCCGTTTCTTGGTGGCGGTTTCTAGTGTGCCGTCTTCGCAGAGCGCTATTAGGAGGCGACGCGAAGGGGCGGGAACTATGATCCGGTGCGAGCGGATGAGGCGTTCTATCTCGGAAAGGCGGAGCTTTGGGCGGAGCGACAAATCCAATAAATGTTGCGTGATGTTCATATGTGTAGTGTGTAAGGTGAATTTGTCTGTCGCGCCCGGCGAGAGACATCAATAAAAATGGGGCTGCGAGTCTGCATTTTCTGCAAAGTACGTCAAAAGCTATAAAGTACGTCATTTCACGCATTATCTGCAAAGTACGTCAAAGTCTGCAAAGTAGCATTTACATGCCTCATCGACTAACGATAGTCTGGTTATGTCGGGCGAAATACATGGAACGATACACTATTGCATCTATGCGTCGTCCGACTGTAACAATATATCAAACAATAATGAAAAAGGCAAGAGCTATGACATATACAGAAAAGGACAAATTAAAGGCACTGGCGATCGTGCATGTGTTCGAGACATCGCGTCCGTTTGGCGATTACGCGGCGTGCGTCGTGCTCGACGACGGAGCGGGAATTTCGTACGGCATCAACCAATTTACGCACCGCTCGGGCTCGCTCGCGGTCGTAGTTGAAAAGTATATGAAAGCAAAAGGCGTCGTTGGGGCGGCCGTGATGCTCGAGAATCTGGCGTTACTGCGAAGCAAATCGACGGCGGCTATTGCCAAATTATCGGCGAATGCGACTTTGAAAAAAGCACTGAAGACCGCCGCCGTGACGAGTGAAATGAAAAAGGCGCAAGAACAGGCCGCCTTTGAGCTATATCTCAAACCGGCTCTCGACCTCTGCGAGAAATACGGATTTACCGAGCCGCTGAGCCTCGCAGTTATCTACGACTCGGTAGTTCACGGATCATTCTTTCGCGTCGCACGGGGCGTTGATGTCGGACCGCGCAACGAACGCGAATGGATCACTGCCTACGTACGCCGACGCGACGCGTGGTTCGCCAGCTTCCCGCGTCTCGTAAAGACGCGCTATCGCACGCGATTCTTTTTAAGTCAGATCGCGATCTCAAATTGGACTTTGCGGACTCCGTTGACAGTTCACGGCGTTCGTTTGACCTCGCAAAATTTCGAACACTCTGCGGCGGTATCGCCGACCGAGAATTCTGTCACTGCGACAGGATCTTCTAATAAGCCGCTTGAACCTTCGACAAATTCCGCTTCAAATCCGCCGATCGAGCCGCCGCAGGTGTTCGAAACGATCGGCGAAGCGGCTTCCGCCGGAGTGGAAAAGTTTGACGCAGTCGAGAGTGTCGTAACCGGCGTGACTCGTCGGGCCGATTCGGTGAAGTCGATGTGGACGACGGTTGGCGGTTCGATAGGGCAGGCGGTTTGGGCCGTGTTCGGGTTTTTCGCAGGGCTGCCGCGTGAGGTCTGGATAACGGTCGCGGTGATCGCGGGACTGTTGATGATCTTTTATCTGTACCGGCAGATCGCCTTGGGGAAAATACGGGAACAACTTCCGAAACAACTGATAACTGAAAACTAATAACTGAGAACTCATGAACGACACAAAAAACATCCTGCTCGCGTGGGCGAGTTCATTTACATCACTGTTTGCGGCGATCGAGACCGGAACGTGGATAACGATAATCTCAGCCATCGTGCTGCCGATCGTATTCTTCGCGATCGGAAAAACGGTCGATGTGCTGCTGCAGATATATTTCAAGCGACAGAAAAAATAGCCACAGATC
>JANLTF010000261.1:0-2746 GCA_031362825.1 Acidobacteriota bacterium
GGCGAGCAGCCCGGTGATATTCCAATGCCGTCTGATTTTGACGGCGACGGAAGGGCCGATTACATTGTTTTCCGCCCGTCGACCAACCAATGGCTGCGGTCAAGCAGTGCGAGTTCGTTCACCTCGGATCGGACCTTCGGGCTTGCAGGCGACAAGCCGGTGATCGGCGATTTTGACGGCGACGGCAAATCGGACGTGGCTATTTACAGGCCGTCGGATGGCAACTGGTGGTGGTGGAGCAGTGCGGACGGCGTTCAGCGTGCAACGCGTTGGGGCATCTCGACTGATATTCCGGCACCGGCGGACTTTGACGGCGACGGCAAGACCGATTTTGCGGTCTATCGTCCATCGACGGGAGTCTGGTACATCCTCAACAGCAGCAACGGATCGCCGCTCATCGGGCCGTTCGGCACGCCGCAAGACAAGCCCGTTCCCGCCGACTATGACGGTGACGGAAAGGCTGATATCGCTGTATTTCGGCCAAGCGATGGTATTTGGTATCTGCTTCGTTCGACGTCGGGCTTTACCGGATTCCAGTTCGGAATCTCGACTGACGTTCCGACGCAGAATGCGTTTTTGCGTTGACGGAACGTGACCGGTTTAGGAAAGTTAGGGTCACAAAAATTATAGGTATTTTCGAACGCGGATTGGGCAGATTAAGCGGATAACACGGATCTTTAAATAAAATCCGTAAAATCCGCCTGATCTGCCCAATCCGCGTTCAATATAGCTTCGCCTATTCTACAACGCCTCGACCTTCTTTAAGGTACGAACACGTTGGGAACGGGTTTGTCGCCGGCCTGGCCGAAGACTTGGATGAGTGTTCCGGCGGTTGAGCGTTGGATGTACCAGGTTGAGGTTGACGGACGGAAGATCGCTCCGTCGAATTTGCCGTCGCCGTCGTAATCAGCCGGGACCGGAATATCGGTCGAGATGCCGAAGTTGAATGCGTAGAAGCTCTGGTTCTCGCTTCGCAGCACGAACCATTCGCCTGTCGTAGCACGCCAGAGAGCTACGTCGGCTTTGCCGTCGCCGGTGTAGTCGCCCTGTACAGGCTTGTCGGTGCTAAGGCCGAACTGATACGAACTTACGCTGCCGTTCGAACTGTTTCTGATCCACCACTGGCCCGACGAAGGCCGGAAGATCGCGATGTCCGATCTGAAGTCGCCGTCATAATCGGCGGTGACAGGAACGTCGCCAGATGTGCCAAAGTTTAAGAAAGTCGTGCCGCCGGACGAATTGCTGATGTACCAGGTCGAGTTGGACGGACGGAAAACAGCAGCGTCGGCTTTGCCGTCGCCGTCAAAATCGGCAGGTGCTGGAACGTCGCCGTTGGTGCCGAACGGGAATGCGTAATAGCTATTGTCTTCGCTGCGAAGAACGAACCATTCGCCGGTCGCGGGCCGCCAGAACGCAACGTCGGTCTTGCCGTCAGCGGTGAAATCGGCGGGGACGAGTTTGTCGGTGGCCGTGCCGAATGTAACGGCCGAATTACCGCCATTGCTGCTCCTCTGCATCCACCATTCGCAGTTTGACGGACGAAAGATCGAAAGGTCGGCCTTGCCGTCGGCGTCAAAATCAAAAGGCGTTGGCGAGAATGAACGCTCGAATGCTCCTATGTCCGAACCGTTGCCGGCAGGAGCATTCGGGATGCGAATATTGTCGTACGGGCGTATGGAGCCACGTTGATCGCTTGCGACGCTTGGGCTGTTGCCTCGGTCAATCGCGGGGCTTCGGGTCAGAACCGCACGCGTCGCCGTCGCACCCCCGTTGTTTCTAAGGGCTCCGATTCGCGGGTCGATCGGGTTAATGGTCGTGCCGAGTTGATTGTTGGAGCCCGTCCATTCGCTGCCGTCGGCGTTGCCGATGAGGTTGTAGCTCCCAGAAATGCCCTGGCCGAGGCTTGCCCGGCCGACGACGTCGGGGCCGTCCGTCGCCGTGTTGAGAGCGATCAGATTGTTAAGCAAAGTTGCGGTCGCGCTGTTGTAAAATCCACCACCGTTTGCTGCTGAGTTAGCCGTGATCGTTGTGTTGGTCAGCGTCGCGGTCGCGGCCGTCGCCGTGTTGTAAATGCCGCCACCGTTGAAAGACGCGGTGTTGCCGTCAAATGTGCTGTTTGTCGCGTTGAGCGTGCCGCTCGTGCCGATATAGACGCCACCGCCGCTGCCGCCATTGTTTGCTGTGTTGGCGTTGATGGTGCTGGTCGTCGAGTTGACGGTTCCGCTGTCGAATACGTAGATGCCGCCGCCGTTGATGGCCATGTTGTTGCGGATGGTGGTATTGACGAGCGTCAAGGTACCGCTGTTCGCCATGTAGATGCCGCCGCCGCTGGCTGATGCCGTGTTATGGCGCAAAGTGCAGCCGTTGAGCGTCAACGTGCCGCTGTTACCCATAAATATGCCGCCGCCGAGAGTCGAGCTAAAGCCGCCAGCTATCGTCAGATTGTTTATTGTGAGCACCGCACTGTTTACGAGCGTGAAGACGCGAAAGTTGTTGTTGGCGTTAACCGTGATGCCCTGAGCCTGTGGATTGTTGATGGTCATCGCTGCAAGCGGAACGTCAGGCAGCGGGCTGAGAAGCGAGATGGTAAACATATTCGTCCCGGAATTGAATCCAGGATCGGTCGTCGGTACGGAAAATGTCACGAGGTTTGCCTCCGTGTTGACGGTCGCGTCAAGAATTGCCTGGCGAAGGCTGCCGGGGCCGGCGTTGGCCGTTGTGTTGACGGTCAGGCTCGCTGCCTGTG
>JANLTF010000275.1:0-2108 GCA_031362825.1 Acidobacteriota bacterium
CGACCGAGGTCGGCTCAGACCTTGAACTACAGAGCGAACTCGCGACCGCCTACGAAAAGGTCGGCGACGTCCAGGGAGCGCTAAACAATTCAAGCCTCGGCAACATCAAGGCCGGTTTAGAGAGCTATGGCAAAGCGCAAAAACTTCGCGAAGCCGTTTATGCCGCAGATCCAACGAACCTCGAAACAAAAGAAAAGCTCGCCGGAAATTATCACACGACCGCCCGAACGCTGTGGAACAACAGCCAGACCAAAGAGGCCGAAGACGCGTTTGAAAAAGGTTTGAAATTACGGCGTGAACTCTCTGCCGCAAAGCCTGAATCGGTCGAGGCGAAGAATCGTCTCGCCGTCCTACTGGTCGATTACGGTGCTATTCCCGCATTCAATTTTCAGGCCGCACGGGCACTCGTGCTGTACAACGACGCGTTTGCGATCATCACCGAGCTTCGGCAGAAAGAACCGGACAACCCTGATTTCAAAAAGAGCCTGACACGTATGATCCGTTCGATGAGCAAGGCAAAGACCGCTCTCGGTGATTACGACGGAGCCTTTCGCGATCTCTATCTGGCGGTCGATGTGAGCAACGAACTGGCGAAACAATTCCCGAAAGATTTTCGCGTTCAACGCAGCGTCTGGCTCACCGAATCGATCATCTGCGAGGCCTACATCGACAAAGCCGACCGCCAAAAAGTGGTCGATGCCTGTACAAAGATCATCGATTTTCCGACGAAGGCGTACGAAAAAGAGCCTGAAAACGGCGTCGTTGCCTACGACCTCGCCATCTCGCATTTCAATCTGTCGCGTGCCTTTCGAATCAACGACGACCCGGCAAAAACGATCGCCTCGGCCCAAAAAGCCATCGAAGTGATGTCCGCCCTGATCAAAAAAGACCCCGAAAACGGCGAATACAAACGCAACCTCGCCGTCTATCAAACCGAGATCGCTCGCTCATACATGATGCTCAAACAATATGATAAAGCGATCATCGAACTAAAAAGCGTGATCGCCGCAATGGGCCCGATCGTCGAGAAAGACAAAGAAACCACGACCTACCAATACGACCTGGCCATCGGCCACCGCCTGATCGCTGAGTCATACTCCAAGTCCGGCGACCGAGCCTCCGCCGCCGAAAACGTCGACCGCGCGATCGCCCTGATCAACGATCTAAAAGCCAAAAACGCCATCCGCGAATCCGACAAAAACCTCATCGCCGAACTCGAACAGGAAAAACTGACCTATACAAAGTAAGTCAGAACCACCGGCGACGGGTAGAGAAGATAAATTTGAAATCGGGAATCTGTTCAATAAAAAGGGGGCTGCCTATATCGAGATGGGAGTTTACCAACAAGCCGAAGTTTCTTTTCAAAAAATGAAGGACCCCAACCGGCGATATTGCCCTGACAAAATTGTCGCTCGGCGAAAATTTGATCGCGCAAAGAAGATTTGCCGAAGCGGAAGAATTTATCAATTCGGCACTTGAAAGTTCAGTAAAACTCGTTGGCGAAAATCATCCGTTCACCAAACAATGTCGCGAAGTTTTGGCTAATATTCCAAAGTGAGAATGCAAGTCGGGAAAAATTTGAAAGCCGAATACGGCAAATATCACTGTCTTCGTCCGCCGGCCGCCGCTTCCGCCGCCGATTCTACCGCCGTCGCTGTGGGTACGCGTGATAATGCCTGTCATTCGTCAATTTGATTAGGCAGGTGATTATCCGTCGATCACGCCGGAGGCAAATTTCGAGCGAAAACGTCTTGGTAACGCCCCATTTTTTGCGCGGCACCAAGCCCCAAAGCCGCGTTACCAAAGCCAGTTTTCGCGTTACCAAGCCTCAAAAGCGCGGCACCAAGCCCCGAAAAAGCGTTACCAAACCACCTTTTTTGCTCGTTTTTCTCAAATTTGTTGAAAAAATTGTGGTACGTACCACAATTCTTTCGCGGGGTGAAAAAAACACATTTGGTACACCACAGAAACGTGTTTCCTGCTAACGCAAAACCCGCACGCGGCCGAATTCGGTGAGGAGCGGGCGGAGGTGTTCGACGGCGGTGTGGTGCGAGGCTCCGTTTGTGGCGAAAGCAGCGGCTGGCGGCGGAAGGAAAGGCGTGGGAAGC
>JANLTF010000332.1:0-11153 GCA_031362825.1 Acidobacteriota bacterium
GACAGGACAATGTTTCAAAAGCGCAAATTCCGCGACTACGGGAGCGTGATCGCTCGGCTTTTCTAAGGCCCTCGGCGTTTTGTCGATCCAGCAATCTGTGCAAAGCTCGGCCAATATTGGCGAAGTCCAAATATGATCGATGCGCAGCCCACGGTCCTTTTCGAACGAATGGTGAAAATGATCCCACCACGAGAACGCCTGTTCATCGTCGTTTATCTGTCGGAAAACATCGACAAAGCCCCACCGTTTCAACTCGCGGATCGCGTCGCGTTCGGGCTTTGTAAAATGCATTTTATCCTTCCACAGCGAAGGCTTCCAAACGTCGAGTTCGTGCGGAGCAACATTCAGGTCACCGCACAGCAAAACCTGATCGTCGATATCGTAATTCTCGTCGAAATAGTTTCTCAGTCGTGCGATCCAATCGAGCTTGAAAGTAAATTTATCTGACCCAAACTGCGTCCCGTGCGGAACATAGACATTTACAACGCGAATACCATTAACCGTTGCCGCGATCAGCCGTTTCGGAGCGTCTGCCGCATCGCCCGGAAAGTTCTTTTCGACTTCCTCAAGCGGAAATTTTGAAATTATTGCGACGCCGTTGTAGGCCTTTTCCCCAAGGAACTCGATGTGCTCAAAACCTATCGCACGCAATCGTTGATGCGGAAATTTAACGTCAACGCACTTCGTTTCCTGCAGACAGAGGACATCCGGCTGGTTCGCCCCACACCAATCCAAAACCTGCTGCAAACGCGAGCTGATGCCGTTGATATTCCAGGTTGCGATCTTCACAGGTCAATTCTAACCGCATCCAGTTATCCTTCGCGATAGCCGATCAGTCGCGATTCGGACTCATGGGCCCATATTGCGTCAACGCCGGGTTCTTTCCGAATGACATCGCCGGTCTTGATCGAACCACCTTCGACAACGCGAGCATTGATCCCGCGCAAGTGATGTTTACGACCGAATTCCGAATTGGCGATCTTCATCGCGTCGAGCCCGAAACGTTCGACAAACTTCTTACAGCCGAGATGAGGAATTGGTGTTACTTCGATCGTTGCCACGCCGATCGATATCCGCGTTCCGGGCGGCACATTTTCTTCGCTGAGGTCGAGATCGACAAAAAGCTGGTCGCCCGCCAGCGAAACACGCTCGCGGCTGTCGGCGATCAGCAAGGCATAGCGATAATTCATCAGATTGAGCTGCATCTCGGGATGGCCCAAGCCATTAGACGTCCGCGAACTGCCGCGAGTGCGCCAATTGTCACCGACGAGGCCATTTTCGACATCAAGCACACCAGTTTCAACAACCTCGCGTTTGTTGACCGAGGGACGCCTAACGATCATTTCGAGGCGGCCAATTTCCTTCGGCGCAGCCAGAACATGTTCGAGCCCGGCTTCGATCTCGGCTGCCGTCAAGTGTTTTTCGAACAAGGTTCCGTTCATCGAATTACAGATCAAACTCAGCAATCACCGGAGCATGATCGCTCGGCAGCGTGAGTTCGCGCGTTGATCGGTCGATGCGGCACGTGGTCGCCTTGGCCGTCAGCGAAGGCGTTGCCCAGATGTGGTCGATCCGTAGGCCGTGATTTTTCTGCCACGAACCGGCACGGTAATCCCACCATGAGAACTCACGCACATCGCCGTTGATCTCGCGAAATAGATCGGTAAAGCCCCATTGTTTTACATAATGGATGGCCGCCCGCTCGGGCTTTGAAAAATGGAGTTTGCCCGCCGAACCGACAGGGTCCCAACTATCGAGATCACCGATCGCGACGTTAAAATCTCCGCACAACAGCACGTCCGAATTCACATCGCACGTCTCGTCAAAAAAACGCCTTAACCGCTGCACCCAATCGAGCTTAAATTTGAATTTGTCCGACCAAAGCTCCGAACCATTTGGGATATACGTGTTGACGACCCGAATTCCTTCGATCGTCGCCGCGATAAAACGTTTTGGAGCCTCATCGTCGTCGCCCGGCAAGCTCTTTTGCACATCAGTGATCGGAAATTTCGAGATGATCGCCACGCCGTTGTACGATTTCTCGCCAATAAAGCTGACCTCGTATCCGGCCTCTTCCAATGCATCAAGCGGAAAATTGTCGTCAACCGTCTTCGTCTCCTGAACGCACAACACATCAGGCTCCGCCGCCGCCAGCCACCCCAACAACTGCGGCATCCGGACGTTGATCGAATTTACATTCCATGTGACTATTTTCACAGAGTTTTTTACGGCCTACCTTTTTTCGGGTTGATCAACCGATTGTCGAAAATAAAAGGCTCTGGTTCTCCCAATTTTACTTTCTCAAAATCTTGATGCTCGACCTTTATTAAATAGTTAAATTCCTTAGGGACGATTATGCTCGGAACCCGCAGCACCGCTGTACGGAAGGAACGAGACCATTCGTCTCCTATCGCCCGAACATCCGGCGATAACATCGGACCGTTCCAATCTTGAGGCATCTCAGCTATATCTCTAACATCGGCAACCAATCTCTCATCAAATGTTAGGCTCGCCAGAGAATATTTCGGTACCATTTCATCCTTTTCTAGGTGAACGAGCACCTCGAGTAGAGCAAGGGACAATGTGCCAGAGGTGTACAGTAGGCGATGGCCCCGTGTATTCCATCTCCCGCCAAAACGAAAGGCTCCTTCACCGTCAAACCACGCATAGGAATACTTTGTCTTAAATATCCGGTAGGTGGTGAGCATAATTACGAAAAAACTCCGTGCTCCAGCCGTCCGATCAGATCCTCAACTTGACGCGAACCATTCTCGGTCACAGACATTTCGAGTGGCGAGAGACCTCCGAAAAGCCGTTTTGATGATGTGAACCAACTAATTGCCATCGCCTCATTGCCTTCAAACAGTTCAAAGGTCAGCGCTAGCAATCTCGAGATAGAGACCAATCTGTCCGATTCCTCCGGGGACAGGCGTTTTTCCGTCCGCCTGCGGCTCATTGTTCGCGGAGTGAGGCGAAGCGCGGGCCGTAGCTTGTCGATCGAAAGTCCGGTCGATCGGCTAAGTCTCTCAAAAGTCTCAAACTTAAGTCCCAATTCGATCTGACGAGAAAGCCGTACAGGGTCGACAACTCGAAGGCCTAACAATCCTTCTGCAGAATAGGGGCGATTTTTCAAAACTACTGTTGACATATACAACACCTCACTTATCCTTATGCCATCTGGCTTTTCACTATACGCCATCTGGCTATAGAAGGCAAAGCAGGTTTGTCATGGCCGGCTATTTCTTTCCCAGAATACTCCGCCTGCAAATCCTTGTATTGTCTTGTCGATTTTCGCCATTTCGAGCCGTTTTTGCGCGAGTAGGCAGTATTGTTCGTCAGATTCGATCGCGATAAAATCGCGGCCGAGCTTTTTTGCGGCGACGGCGGTCGTGCCGCTTCCGGCAAATGGGTCTAGAATCAGGTCGCCGGCGTTTGTGCTGGCGAGTATGATTTTGGCGAGGAGCTTTTCGGGCTTCTGCGTCGGATGGTCGGTGTTTTCGGGCATAGACCAAAACGGAACGCTGATGTCGGTCCATATATTCGATGGGTGCGTGTCCCGAAAATTTCCGTCCGCTTCGACGTTCCAATCTTTCGGCTCGCCATTTTCGGTGTACGGCGCGAGCACCTTACGGCGGAGTTTTACGGAGTCGATATTGAATATGAAATCATCCGACACAGAAAAATACCATATATCCTCAGCCGTGTTCTTCCAATTCCGCTTAGCCCCGCGACCCTTTTCGCGTTCCCATGTGATACGGTTCTGCAATTTGAAATACCGCGACCCGACACGCTGAATTGCAGACGACGAACGCCAGTCGCCGCAAATATAAACTGACGCCGTCGGTTTCAGTAGCCGGACGCACAGCGACAGCCAGGAATCCAGCCACGTCTCGTATTCATTCGACGAACGCTCCTTAAAACTCTCTTTCCCAAATGCCTTGGTCAGATTGTACGGCGGATCTGCAAACAGCAGATCGACGCTCGACATCTGCAATTTCGGCAAAACATCAAATGTATCACCATGAACAACCGCGTTTTTTCTATTTTCCGCGCTATCACGCGAACCTTTGAGCTTTTTTCTGAGCGACGTAAGTTCTCCCGACGTGATCTCGATCGTCCGATTCCGAGGCGCCCGCTTTCTTTCGTTTTTCGAGGGATCCGGCATTTGTTATTCTCGCTATTATAGCCGCCTTGTTGGACGTTACGAAAGAAGGGGCGATAGGCACGGTAGTTACCGCTGTTGAGAATTCTGTCACCGGCTGTCCCTAAAAACGCAATGGGCGGTGTCGATACCTATTTTGAACACGCAAAACGAAGCGTTACCATACCCAAAAAACGCGGAACCAGACGCCAAATGAGTGTTACCAAGGGTTAAAATGCGGTAACCAGACCTCAAAAAAGTGTTACCAAAAGAAAATTCGTTAAAACGCTCCGAAACTACCTGCCGGCGCTCCCTTGACCCTTAAAAAGGGCGCATGATACTCTTATATCTTTTGAGAATCAGGCTGTATTTGCGCCTGTTTACACCGTAACTACGGTCGAGTTTGAATATGTATCTGCTGGCATTTGCCGAATCGATCCAACTATTTCCGGACGGCACACTATTTATACACGTTGGCCTGATCTTGATAATGATCTGGGTTCTGAACCGTACGCTTTTTCGCCCGATAAATAAAATTATCGATGAGCGCGAAGCGGCAAAAGGCGGTGCCGGCGGTGTTGCGGAGAAGATTCTGGGCGCGGTCAGCGAAAAAGAAGCAAGCTACAACGCGGCAATGCTCGACACGCGTTCGCAGGGCTATGAACTGATCGCAAAAGAACAGAAAAAGGCCGTCGAGGCTCGCGAAAAGAAACTAAGCGAGGCCAAGGCCGAGATAGCCCAAACATTTGATTCGGGCAAGGCCGAGATCGAAAAACAAACAGCCGAAGCCCGTGCATCAGTCGAGGCCAATGCCGAACAGATGGCCGCTCAAATAGCGGCGAGCATCCTGCGGTCCTAAGATTTTTATGTTACCGTTTATCTCTAATTTTGCGTTTATTCTTGCCGTCGGCCCTGCCGGAAAAGAGAGTCCATTTACGCACTTTTACAACGAATATCTCAATATTCCGGGCTTTGAGGCGTGGAAATTTGTAAATCTGTTTCTATTCGTTGCCCTGATGGTTTACGTGCTCAAAAAGCCTTTGAGCGAGGCCTTTAAGGCAAAACGCGATTCGATACGCGGCGAATTGATCAAGGCAGAAGAAGAGAAACAAGCCGCCCTAGCGAAACTGACAACCGTCGAAGGCAAACTAGCCGAGCTCGAAACCGAAAAAGAAGCCATCCTGCAAAAGGCCAAAGAGGAAGCCGCGTTTGAGAAGAAACGCCTCGCCGACCAGACAAAGGCCGATGCCGACCGTCTCCGTCAGCAGACCGAATCTGACCTGACACGCTTGTCCAAATTGTCGCAGATCGAGCTCCGCCGCTTTTCGGCCGAAGAGAGCATTCGCCTTGCCGAAGCCAAGCTTCGCTCGCAGATCAACGGCGAAAGCGATGCGATCCTCGTAAAAGCAAATATCGCCGAGATCGGAGGCCTGAACTAATATGGGTACCGAAACGATCGCACGCCGATACAGCGCAGCCCTTGCCGACAGCGTACTTGCCTCAGGTCAGACCGAAACCGTCAAGACCGAGCTCGCTCAGTTAAACACGATGTTTGCTGAGAACGCCAATTTGACCACAGTTTTCGGCAATCCGGCCATCGCTCATGCGAACAAGGAAAAAGTTCTCGAAAGCCTGATCGCCTCAGCCAAACCGACCAAGACGACCGCAAATTTTCTGCGGATCTTGCTCCGCAATGGCCGTCTCGCCGAGATCGGTGCGATAAACGACAAATTTGAGACGGTACTCGAAGAACGCGGAGGGGTAGTCGCCGCCGAGATCATTTCCGCTCGCGAACTGCCGCAAACGGAGCGTGCCGCATTTCAAACAAATCTTGAAAGACTGACCGGAAAAAAGGTCAATATCAGTTACACAGTAGATAGTGAAATTATAGGCGGAGTTGTAACCAGAATCGGGTCAACAGTTTACGACGGCTCCGTAAAGACGAAATTGGAAAATTTGAAGGAACAACTGATTGGCGGTTAGTTCGCAGATCGTTGTTCGTTGCTGAGAAATTGCCACGAACAACCAACAACGAACGACGAACAAATGATATGGAATCAATTAAAGCTAACGAAATAAACGAGATTATTCGTGCACAGATCGAGAATTTTGACGCGTCTATGACTGTTGACGAGGTCGGAACTGTCATCAAGGTCGGCGACGGTATTGCCGAGATTTACGGCCTCGAAAAGGTCATGGCTGGCGAGCTGTTGGAATTTCCCTACGGTGTGCGCGGCCTCGCCCTCAACCTCGAGGAAGACAAGGTCGGCTGCGTGCTCTTCGGTGATTTTCAGAAGATCAAAGAAGGCGACGAAGCCAAACGCACCAAGCGGATCATGAGCGTTCCGGTAGGCGACGCTATGATCGGCCGCGTGGTCGATGCACTCGGAAACCCTATCGATGATGGAGGCGAAATTGTCACTGACACATATCTGCCTATCGAGTCGATCGCACCCGGAATCATTGACCGCCAGCCGGTTAAAGAGCCGCTTCAGACAGGACTGAAAGCTATCGATTCGATGGTTCCGATTGGTCGCGGCCAGCGGGAGCTGATCATTGGCGACCGCCAAACAGGCAAAACGGCCGTCGCGATTGACACGATCATCAACCAGAAAGGAAAGGACGTGATTTGCGTTTACGTCGCGATCGGGCAGAAGGCATCGACTGTTGCTCAGGTTCGCCAAAAGCTCGAAGAATTCGGAGCGATGGCATACACGATCATCGTCAACGCTTCGGCATCCGATCCGGCAGCCATGCAGTTCCTTGCTCCGTATTCGGGTTGTGCGATGGGCGAATATTTCCGCGACAACGGCCGCCACGCTTTGACGATCTACGACGATCTTTCGAAGCAGGCCGCAGCGTACCGGGAAATTTCGTTGCTCCTTCGCCGTCCTCCGGGCCGCGAAGCTTATCCGGGCGACGTTTTCTATCTTCACTCACGCCTGCTCGAACGCGCGGCAAAGATGTCCGACAAACGCGGCGGCGGTTCATTGACTTCGCTGCCTATCATCGAAACACAGGCCGGCGACATCTCGGCATACATTCCGACCAACGTGATCTCCATCACCGACGGCCAGATATTCCTCGAGTCTGACCTCTTTAACTCCGGCGTACGTCCGGCTATTAACGTGGGTAACTCGGTTTCGCGTGTCGGTGGCTCGGCTCAGATCAAGGCCATGAAGCAGGTCGCAGGTACGCTGCGTATCGATCTCGCACAGTTTCGCGAACTCGCTGCATTTGCACAGTTCGGCTCCGATCTCGACAAATCGACACAGTCGCAGCTCGAACGCGGCAAACGCCTGACAGAGATCCTCAAGCAGCCGCAGTACGTGCCGATGGACGTTCTCGAACAGGTCCTGATCATCTGGACAGTTTCGAACGGCTTGGCGGACGATGTCGAAGTCAGCGATCTCAAACGATTCGAAGAGGAACTAACCAAATTCGCCGAAGAATCGCATCCGGCGGTGCTCAACACGCTCCGCGAAAAGAAATCGATCGACGACGACCTCAAAGCTTTGATGAAGGAAGCGGTCCAAGATTTCAAGGCAACGCGTTGGGAGACGGCCGCAACGGCGGCAGCCTAGCGATGAGGATTTAGAGTACGAGTATGCATAATTTCACTGCCGTAGTTGAAAAATGCTCAGACACAGGGCTTTATGTTGGTTATGTCCCGGGGTTTCCCGGCGCACATTCTCAAGGTGAAACGCTCGATGAGTTGAATGAAAATTTACGGGAAGTGGTCGAAATGCTGCTCGAAGATGGCGAACCAATTCTCGAGGCAGAGTTCGTCGGGACGCAGCTCTTAGCATTTAGTTGAGATGGGAAATCTTCCGGTCTTGAAACCGCGTGAAGTGGTTAGGATACTTGAGAAATTTGGTTTCGTCGAGGTTCGCCAACGTGGCTCGCATCGCCAATCAAACATCAAGACGGCAGATTTACTACGGTTCCGATGCATCAGGGGCGTGATATTTCGCCTTTCTTGCTTAGAAAAATAACCGAAGATATCAAGATGTCGGGTTGAAGAATTCTTAAAGGGTAGATAGAGAAATGGCTAGTCTTTTGGACATGCGCCGGCGTATTAAGTCGGTCAAGAATACACAGCAGATCACCAAGGCGATGAAGATGGTCGCCGCGGCCAAGCTCAAGCGTGCGCAGGATCGCGTGACATCTTCGCGGCCGTTCGCGGGCAAGATGTCGGCTGTTTTAGGCGGTTTGAGTTCAAAGGTCGCGGACGAATTTTCGCATCCGCTGCTCGATGCCCGCGGTGACGAAAAATACCTCATCATTCTAGTCAGCGCCGACAAAGGTTTGGCCGGAGCTTTTAACGCGAACGTCATCAAAGCTACGCAGGCTTTCATGAAGCAGAACGCCGACAAACCGACCGAAATGATACCGGTTGGCCGCAAGGGCCGCGATTTTTTCAAACGCCGCGATGTTAAGTTTACCGAGGAATATCT
This sequence comes from Acidobacteriota bacterium, assembly GCA_031362825.1. GTDB lineage: Bacteria > Acidobacteriota > Blastocatellia > Pyrinomonadales > Pyrinomonadaceae > OLB17. The sequence goes on from JANLTF010000332.1 coordinate 8,599, forward strand.
CGGCCTGACAGGTTCCGGCCAGGTTCGCCTCCAAGACGCTCTCGAAATCGCGGCAAAGGTAATAAAGACCTTTACCGAAGACGAATCGATCGACAAGGTATTCATCGCGTTCACCGAATTCAAGACCGTTTTATCGCAAAAGCCGATCATCGAACAGCTCCTTCCCATCCCGCGTAACGCCGAGGCAGAAGACGGCGAAGGCGTGAGCCAAGCAGAGTACATCTACGAACAGCCAGCCGCCGAGATATTTGGCAAGCTCTTGCCAAAACAGGTCGAAACCCAGATCTACCGCGGCATGATCGAATCGGTCGCGTCCGAGCAAGGTTCGCGTATGACGGCGATGGATTCGGTGTCGAAGAACGCCGGCGAGCTGATCGATTCGCTTACACTAAATATGAACCGTATCAGACAGGCGGCCATTACTAAGGAAATCATTGAAGTGGTTTCCGGTGCCGCCGCAGCCTAGCCGTAAAAACAGTTAGCCTTAAAGCAAGTAAGTCAGGTTGAAATCCTCAAAGATCTCAACTATGCTTTGCTTGCTTTTTCAATTCACACAATCTCAATTTTTGGAGGATCAATATGCTTGGAATAGTTGGTTGGGTAGTTTATATGATCGGGCTGATTTGGATGGTCGTCACCGCAGTCCAGTCAGGAAAGGATACGTCGGAAAAGGCGATTTGGGGACTCGTCTGCTTCTTCTGTAGTCCGTTAGGGGCAATCATCTTCTTTATTGTCAAAAAACAAGGACTCGTTCCACTGATCATGATGATCGCTGGCTTCATCGTGATGATCGCCGGAGGCGGATTTAGCTTTAACTACAACTTGGGACAATGATAGCATCGGGCTTCACCAACTCGCGGCGCGAATTGCTATTTGCATTCGCGCCGATTGTTTTGTGGATCGCCGTAATCTTCTTTCTTTCGAGCAGCTTAGGATCGATGTCCCACACGTCAATGTTGATCCGCCCACTTCTGGATCTACTTTTCCCATTCGAGCCGGAGGAAACATTACGGCTTTATCACGCATACGTTCGCAAAGCTGCCCATTTTATTGAGTATGCCATCTTGGCGGTTTTCGCTGTGCGAGCGTTTTCAAGCCTTACGAATAGACATATCCGGATCTTTCTCTATGGCCTTTTGACCGTGGTATTGGTTTCCGTGATAGATGAAGTGAACCAGAGTTTCGATCCATCAAGAACCGGCTCATTGTACGATGTCCTGATCGATATTTCGGGCGGCGTCACGATGTTTGCTATTTTATGGATCGCGCGTTGGCCGAGTGGGTGGGCCGGGGATCGACTCAGATCTGAATCCGAATAATTGACCGAAAAAACTTCCATTAACCGCAACTTTGTGTGATATTCTATCGTTATTATTCACGACAAGGAGATTATTGAATGAGCATTATTGACAGGATCAAACAAGAAGCACTAAACCAGTTTATTGAGGTGATCGAGTGGCTTGACCCGTCTCAGGACACGCTGCTTTATCGGTTTCCGGTGGCCGGACAAGAGATCAAGAATGGCGCCCAGTTGATCGTTCGTGAATCACAGGCAGCCGTCTTTGTTTTCGAAGGCCAGGTCGCTGACGTTTTCACGCCCGGCAAATACGAGATCGACGGCGGCAACACGCCGATCCTTTCGAAGCTTGGGGCTTGGAAGTACGGCTTTAACTCGCCTTTTAAATCTGAGGTCTATTTTGTTAATACCAAACAGTTTACGGACATGAAATGGGGCACCTCAAACCCTGTCATGCTCCGCGACGCGGATTTTGGCATTGTCCGGCTTCGTGCCTTTGGCGCGTACAGTTTGCGTGTTGCCGATCCGGCGGAATTCATTCGTCAGATCGCCGGCACCAACGCTCATTTTCAGACCGAGGATATAGACGGCCAGCTCAAGCGTGCGATCGTCACCGAATTTTCCGACGCCCTCGGCGAACTGAAGATTCCGGCTCTTGATCTGGCCGCCCAATACAAAGAGATCGGCGAACAGATCCGCGGAAAGATCAACGAGGATTTTTCATCGTACGGCCTCGAGGTCACCAAATTTTATGTCGAGAACGTCAGTCTCCCGCCAGAAGTCGAAGCGGCAATGGACAAACGTGCGTCGATGGGTGCTCTCGGCGACGCTCAGACGTACATGCAGTTTCAAGCTGCTGACGCCCTGCGTGAAGCGGCTCAGAACGAAGGCGGCGGAGCGGGCTTAGGGGCTGGCCTCGGTGCCGGTTTTGCTGTTGGAAATCAAATGGCCGGCGCATTTGGAGCCGGGCCGCAGGGCGGTGGGTCCGCGGCACCTGTCGCCGCTACGGTCCCGTGCCCAGGCTGTGGTAAGGCAAACGCTGTCGGCGTGAAATTCTGCTCCGATTGCGGCGGCAAGATGGAAGTCGCGAAAGTGCCCTGCGTCAAGTGTGGTGCTGAGCTTCGCGAAGGTGCAAAGTTCTGCTCGGAATGCGGTTCCTCGCAGGAAAAAGCGAAATGCAGCAGCTGCCAGTTCGAACTCGCTGCCGGTGCAAAATTCTGCCCCGAATGCGGAACGAAAACAGAGGCCGCAGAACCGT
>JANLTF010000367.1:0-2375 GCA_031362825.1 Acidobacteriota bacterium
CGGGCGGAGCGGCCGGGGCGTTTCACACGGCGACGGCGGCGAGCCTATTGTTCCTGAAAAACGATATCCGGACCGAAGATGCGGCGGCGGTTTCGATCGCACTGCATCTTGTCTATTTCGCACCGGCGATCTTTTTTGGTATATATTACTTCGTTCACGGTGATATCAGTATCGAACGGTTCCGCAGTCTGCTCTCGGCCAAAAACGCCGAACGCGAGATCGAATCGGATTCGCCCGGATTTGAGGACGAGAAACCACTGACCACCGACCACTGACCACTGCCCTATGCGTTGTCCATTTTGTGCACATATTGAGGATAAGGTCGTCGATTCGCGCGAGGCGAAGGATGGCGATTCGATCCGCCGGCGGCGGGAGTGTCTCGGCTGCGGGCGGCGTTTTACGTCGTACGAACGCATCGACGAGATCCCGTACATGGTCGTCAAAAAGGACGGCAAGCGTGAGCAGTTTGACCGTAACAAGGTGCTCGCCGGCCTATTTCGAGCGGCGGAAAAACGCCCTGTCTCGACCGTTCAGCTTGAAAAGGTAGTCGATGAGGTCGAAAAGAATGTGCAGGATTCGCTCGACCGCGAACTCGGCACCAGCGAGATCGGCAAAATAATAATGCGCCGTCTAAAGGCCCTCGACAAGGTGGCCTATGTTCGCTTCGCCTCAGTCTATCTCGAATTCGCCGACGTCTCCGAGTTCATGTCCGAATTAAAAGTCCTCGTCGGCTCCCGCACACGAGCGACGGCAGCGGCTGCTGCGAAGAAAAAGAAAAAGAAATAAACCACGGATAAATCGGATAGAGCACAGATAGGGACCGGAAAAGCAATTTTTTCGGTTTGATCGATTCTTATCCTTCTTTATCTGTGTTCATCTGTGGCCAAATTTTCCTTCTTTGCCCTTTTCGCGCCATTTGCCTAACATAGAAGTTTATGGTTGAGATCGAAGAGTTTCCTGTTGCGCTTGGTGAGGGCGAGATACTTGAGCCGATGATGCAGATCCCGTCGGAGCTGCCGGTTCTACCATTGCGCGATATTGTTATTTATCCTTTTATGATCGTGCCGCTGTTTGTTTCGCGCGATCGTTCGATCCGCGCGGTCGAAGAGGCGCTGAAAGAAAACCGGATGATCATGCTCGTCTCGCAGCGTGATGTAAATAAAGAAGAGCCGGAACAGGCAGACCTATTTGAGGTCGGAACGGTGGCGATCATCATGCGGATGCTCAAGCTGCCGGACGGGCGGATCCGTATTCTCATCCAAGGGCTTTCGCGGTGTCAGATCGATTCGGTTTCGGGCAAGGGCGAGTACGTCAAAGCGAAAGTAACGCCTATATCAGAGCCGTTGGCTCCGGAAAATTCGCTTGAGGTCGAGGCGCTTGTGCGCAACGTTCGCGGTTCGATCGAACGAGCCGCAAGCTTAGGCAAGAATATTTCGCCTGAGGTGCTCGCGATCATCGCAAACCTCGACGACGCCGGACGTCTGGCCGATCTTTCGGCCTCGAATCTGGAGCTAAAGGTTGACGATGCTCAGAGTGTTTTAGATATTCACGACCCTGTTCCGCGGCTTCGGCGGGTCAACGACTTGCTTAGCAAAGAGATCGATGTTTTGACCGTTCAAGCCGAGATAAATACGCAGGCACGTGCTGACATCGACCGTTCGCAGCGTGAGTATTTTCTGCGGCAGCAGCTCAAAGCTATCCAGGCTGAGCTTGGTGACGGCAACGAATTGTACGAAGAGATCGAGCAGTATCGGGACAAGATCTTAAAATCGAAAATGCCCGAAGGCGCCGAGGAAGAGGCTTTGCGCCAGCTCAATAAGCTTGAGCGTATGCATCCCGACACGGCTGAGACGGCGACCTTGCGTAATTGGCTCGATGTAATGACCGATCTGCCATGGTCGAAGGCGTCGAAAGACAATCTCAATCTCAAAAAGGCTGAGAAAATTCTCGACGACGATCATTACGGCCTCGAACGGGTCAAAGAGCGCATTGTTGAGTCGTTGGCCGTTAGAAAATTAAGAGAGAAACCGAAAGGCTCTATATTGTGTCTTGTCGGCCCTCCTGGAGTTGGTAAAACCTCGCTTGGACGGTCGGTCGCTCGCGCGTTGAATCGTAAATTTGTCCGGCTTTCGCTTGGTGGTCTGCATGACGAAGCTGAAATTCGCGGCCATCGGCGGACATATGTCGGAGCGATGCCGGGGCGTATTTTACAGGCGATACAACAGGCCGAGACGAACAATCCGCTGATCATGCTCGACGAGATCGACAAGGTCGGGGCCGATTTTCGCGGCGATCCGTCGTCGGCTTTACTTGAGGTGCTCGATCCGGAACAGAACTACGCGTTTCGCGATAATTATCTCGGAGCGACGTTCGAT
>JANLTF010000304.1:0-3922 GCA_031362825.1 Acidobacteriota bacterium
TATCGTTTCACGTATGCAACGCATTGTCGAAGGCGGATACTGGGCGCGTAGATTTAAATGGCACAACTTAGTTTGGTACAGAGCCTTTCGCGGCTTCAGGAAGAGCAAAAATATTCGGACGAGATCTTGCTTGATTCGTTCGGGCTGGCATTTGTGAGAGGCTCTGTGACAGAGATCTCGGGCGGTGCCAGCACCGGAAAGATAAGCCTGTCGCTCGCATTACTGTCGAAACTGACGCGAGACGGCGAGATATGCGCGGTAGTCGATTCGGTCGGCGGTTTTGATCCGTGTACGGCGAGCCTCGCCGGGGTGAAAATTGAAAATCTGCTCTGGATAAAATGCGGCGGCGACATCGAAAAGACGTTTATGTCTGCCGACTATCTTGTTCAGGCAAAGGGTTTCGGCTGCGTTTGGCTCAATCTCAGCGGCCTGTCCGAGAACCAGCTTCGCATGGTGCCAAAAACATATTGGTACCGCTATCGCACACGAATAAAAGAAACGCCGACCATACTTCTAGTAACCGCCGAAGACCACGTAACAGGCTCGGCTTCGCAGCAGTCTTTCGTTTTCTCAAGAGAAAAAACCAATTGGTCCGGCAGCGGCCGCTTCAAACTGATGCGCGAATTCGACCTCAAATGCATACCGCGAAAAGGCTATTACGGCGAGGCATTTCGGACGAAGATCGAGATGGATTACACCGATGTCTAAGCTCTATGCATGCATTATCTCGCCGGACCCGACAGAAAAATTGCTTACTGTCGCCAACCAGTTTGCCGCGCGTATCGAGATGCTCGATGACGGAGTTTTGTTGGATGTCAGCGGCCTCGAACGCCTCATCGGCAAGCCCGATCAGATCACGCAAAAAATACTCAGCCATCTAAAACGGCAAGAGATCTCCGGTAATATTGCCGTCGCGGAGACGGTAGATACGGTAATTATTCTGGCCCGACAGAAAAAAGGCCTCAATCACCCGGTCGCGTCGCCCGACGAATTCCCGCAATTGCCGCTCGACGGACTCGGCATCGCAAACGATACGATCGGCATTTTTAACGAACTCGGAATAAATAATATCGAGCAGCTTCGGCAGATTCCCCGCGACGATCTGATCAATCGTTACGGACGCGAGTTTGGCAATGTGATCGATCGGATCGACCAAAACGACCGGAGCTTTTTAACACCGAATGTGAAGGAAAGCCGTGTCGATTGGAACTACAACCTCGACTTCCCTGTCGAAGACTTCGAGCAGTTGATCTTCATCGTCAATCACGGCCTCGACATCCTGTTCGCCCGCATCGCGACGCTGGCCCTCAGCACTGAGCAAATCGATATTGCATTCAAGCTATGCAGAAGCCCGCACGTTAGTAAGGGCGTATCTGAGACAAAAACCTACGAGATTAAGACCTCCTTCCCGACACTCGAAAAAACGTTTTGGTTAAAGCTGATAAACCTCCGCGTCTCACTCGCACCGCCCGAGGCGGCGATTTTAGCGGTAAATGTCACTGCACATTTCACAAAGCCGCGGCCAAATCAAAAAGGCCTCTACGCCGTCTCGCGGCCCGAACCGGAAAGCCTGTTGCTGACCGTCAACAAACTCAAAAAACTCGTTGGCGAAAGCAATGTCGGAGTGCCCATCCTGCTCGACCAGCGTCTGCCCGAGGCATTTGCCATTGACGATGCCGCGATGCCAAAAGGCATAGATACTCTCGAAGTGCGTCCGGAAAGGCCGATCATCGCATTCACCTATTTCAAACCGCCGATCCGTGCCGAGGTTTTGGTCAGAGATGCACGTCTGGTCTTTATCAAAACCCGAAATTTCAGCGGCCACGTTCTCGAATACAGCGGCGTCTGGAAGGCAAACTCCAAATGGTGGGACCGCTCATGGAAAACACAGGAATGGGACGTCGAGGTCGAAGACCACGGCGTCTATCGCCTCTGCAAGGTCGACAAAGAATGGTTTCTGGCAGGCGAATATGATTAATGCGCGCGCTGGGAGAGTGGGACATGGGACAAGAATCTGGGACGCATTCATAAGTCGCCTCGCCTACGAAACCGGGCAACACTCATGAGTCACGGAGTTCTAGTATGTGTCCTCGTTACGCTTTGCGACACGCAGAACCACGATCATGAGAACTTGATCATGGATCTCGTATATTATTCTGTAATTTCCGGCACGAATGCGATAGAGGCCTTCTTCGTCGACTAGTTTTTTGTAGCCAAAAGGACGTGGATCGTGAGCAAGTTTATCAATAGCTTTTTTGACCTTATCAAGTGTCTGATGATCAAGCCGCCGCAGCGTCTTAACGACAGATTTCTTGATCTCGATCTTGTATATCACAGGCCAAGTTGGGCTTTAGCGTCTTCCCATCTGATCGATTCTTCTTCGCGTGCATTTCGAGCGGCACGGATATCGGAGAGATCTTCAGATGTCAGTTGTGAAAAATCGAGACGAACACTTGAGGAATCAAGAAACTCAACAAGTTCCGATAAATTCTCTTGATTGATCTGATAACGACGTTTTAAGCGGTTTGGGGTTTCGATAACAATTTGTCCCATGATCATGATTTTAACATAAAAGTTTTTTATTCTTATAATGTTTTGCGAACTCCACACACGGTCAGCCTTCAGCTTTCTCTCTTCGGGATCACAGCCGCAGAGCCTTGCAAAGCGCGCGGCTGAATTGGGCATGCCCGGAGCGGCTCTGCTCGACCGCGACACGGTTGCGGGTGCAGTGCGGTTTCATTTCGAGGCAAGGGCTCAAGGCATAAAGCCGATGATTGGAGCCGAAATAACGATGGACGACGGCAGCCTTTTGCCGCTCGTTCCTACTAACCTCAACGGCTATCAAAATCTAAGCAGACTGATCACCGATATAAAACTGCGGCACAAAAAGGGCGAGCATTTTGCTACGCGAAAAGATATTGAAAAACACTCCGGCGACCTCCTTTGCTTTACCGGCGGAAGCGACGGATTTATGTATAAAAGCATAAAAAACGGCCGAGGCCAGATCGATCTCGCGTGGCTCAATTATGTTTTTGAAAAGCGGCTCTACATTGAGCTGCAACGTCATCACCTCCGCAGCGAAGAAGCGATAAATCAATCGCTCCTCGGCCTCGCACACAAGCTGCGGCTTCCCTATTTCGCCAGCAACGGCGCATATTTCGCCGACCAGCACGACCGCGAACTTTTCGATGTTTTCACCTGCATTAGAAATCACACGACCATCTACGACGCCGGTAAATTATTAAGCGAAAACAGCGAACGCCATCTGAAAAGCCAAAAGCAGATGCTCGATCTTTTCGCCGACATGCCCGAGGCCGTAGAGATCACCGCCGAGATCGCCGACCGTGTCAATTTCTCGATGGACGAGCTTTCGTATAATTTCCCTGATTATCCTGTCCCGACAGGCGAAACGGTAAATTCCGTGCTTCGGGCAAAAGTGGTCGAGCGTTCGCACGAGCGTTATCGACATGAGAACTGGGCGTTGCGAACTCAGGTGATTCCGCGTCTCGAAAAAGAATTCAGAATAATAGAGATGAAAAAGCTGGCCGGATATTTCCTGACGGTGTCGGACATCTCGGATTTTTGTAAAGAGAACAACATCCTCTCGCAGGGACGCGGCTCGGCGGCAAATTCGGTCGTGTGTTATACCCTCGGCATTACGGCGGTCGAACCTATAAAGAACAAGCTTTTGTTCGAGCGATTCTTATCCGAAAAGTACGAGCAATATCCTGACATCGACATCGATCTACCCTCAGGCGACGACCGCGAAAGCGTCATCCAACACGTTTACAATAAATATGGCCGCCGCAGTTCGGGTATGACGGCGAATGTGATCTGCTATCGCGGCAAATCGGCAGTTCGTGAGGTGGGCAAGACATTTGGATTTGGGCCGGACGTTCTGCAAAGACTGTCGAAACTCAAT
>JANLTF010000471.1:0-2702 GCA_031362825.1 Acidobacteriota bacterium
TGAAATGTTAAATTCAAAATCAACTAAAAATGCTTTACCTCAAGCTTGTGCTTTAGAAATGGTTCATACTTATAGCTTGATACATGATGATTTACCTGCCATGGATAATGATGCCATACGGGGTTACTTTAGATACGACCGCATCGGCAGGTATTTTATTTTTGAAATGCCTTACAGCCGTTGAATATTCGGTAATGTATTCGCTTTGATAAAGTGAAGCCGTTAAACTGTTTGGTTTATCAATGTTGTTAAGTTTAAAAAACAAAGGCTCGTTCACCCTGCTTTCATGTGGCACTTTTTCCCAGGGAGATAATACTAATGGGAAAAGAATATAACTGCCTGCTTCCTTTATGTTCGCCGTGAAGATGTATTTGATAAATCGCATAATCCGACTGACGCGCGGAACGGGAAATAGGTTCCGGAATGGAAAAAAGACTTCGTCTCGCGAACGAAGCATTTTGTAAAGTACCCGCTTTTCGCCGACGTGGTGATGAGCATATGCCGCGTGGTCCACACGCTCCTGTCATTCGATATTCTGCATTCTGAATTCACTATTCGGACATCCCCTCGTTCCGCTCGCGACTCATCGGGAGTCCACGTGGTGCAGCTAATTGTCCGAGTCGGAGCGTTTCGCGGTGGGTTCTTTTAGCAAGTTTGTCGTTCCTTCAGTAACACTGGCCGGGACATACTCGAAGTCGTCGACCGGCGCAAGCTTCTTGGTCGTCGGTGCGTGCGGCATTGAAACAGGCTGTTTGGGAGCAATGCCCCGCTTTTTGAAAGTTGATCGCAGCATTGGGGATGCAGCGATGAGGAACATTCCGGCGATCGAAATAATAACTCCGAGAAACAGGACCGAGCGAAGATCGCTAAAGCTGCCTGTCAACGCGATCACTATTCCCACAAATGCCATCGCTAAACCTACTAGCTGCGGGTTGAGCCGACGCGTCTCGTCAGGAGCGACCTGCGTCCCACAGGAGCGGCAAAACTGCTGGTCGTTTAGTATTGGCGTTTCGCAATTTGGACAGTTCATATTGTGCCTTTGTAAACAATATAGCACTAGACTATACGTCAAACTGCAACACTATGTTCGATTCCGCCGGCCGGTCGCGACTCTGCCAATATAATAAGCGGAACGGTTGCGGCCCGAACGTAAAACAGGCAAGCATTGTGTACCACCTAGCAGCGGAGCAGCCTCGAAGAATCGCAATATTGCAGGAGTGACCTCATTTTTTAAGAAAAGCAGAAAACGCAGGCCGGGCCCCGTTCTCCGTGGCACACATCTTGTTTCCAGCTTAATAGATCGATCGATCGTTCGAGTTTCCCGCAGCATGGCGAATGACGCATAATATGGCGGGACACAATGGACTTTTTGAAGCAATGGGCTAAGGCGATCGTTATTGTTTCGGCGACGTTTTTGATCGCTTGGCTTTTGCCGAGCGAGCCTGTGGATCCATGGGGCATCTTCAGCCTTAAGAAGGCCGCCTTCATGGTTTTCGCCCTTTGCTTCATTCAGGTATTCGGAGCGGTGATGATACGGGTGTTAGGCGGCCGACGGGGCTCGATCATGACCGGGTTCTTTGGCGGGCTGGTCTCAAGTACCGCGACGACGGTATCAATGGCCCGCGAGAGCAACGAGGGTGACCCGGAATTTGTTGGTAAGGAGCAGTTGGTCTTTCTTTCGGCGACGGCCGGAATGCTGGTCGAGGGGATGGCATTCGTCCTGCTGAGCACGGACGCCACGCGGTATTCGCTGCTGCTGATATTTGTTGGGCCGTTTGTGACGACGGCGGTGATCGTCTTGATGCTGGTCAAAAAGATCCCGCATCGAGCTATCAAGGTCGAGGAGGCGGAGATCAAATTCCTCCCGATACTCGGGCTCGCCGCGTTCATCATTGCGGTACTTGCGATCTCAACGCTTCTACAGAGCGTGTTCGGGCAAAGCGGACTGGTCGTCTTGACCTTTCTCGTCTCATTGTTCGAGATCCACGGTTCAATCATCGCGAATCTTCAAATGCTCGACTCCGGAGCATTCGGCCTCAAGTTCCTCGGCGGGCTGCTGGCGACCTCCGTTGCCGCGTCGTACATTTCAAAACTCGTTCTCGTAAACACGATCGCCAGCGCTGCCCTGAAAAAAAAGGTCAACATATATACCGCCCTCATCCTCGTATCGCTGCTTTTAAGCTGGATCTTCTTTTTTCTTGCCGTCTGACGATCAAATATGGAAAACTATGCCGCGTGTTCCACACGCCCGGATATTTGGTGCGGCCTTAACCCTACGGGAGTTCTGGCACAGAAAACGTGCCAGTGTTGCGGTAGGCCCGCAACCGCCGCTCGCGACTCATCGGGACTCCACGTGGGGCTAAAGATAGAGAGTCCGCTTCGCGGACTTAAGAATCGCAGAAACGCAGGCCAGCCCCCCGTTGTTATACACCGATCTCGTGCCGTTAACACCGGCTTTTCAGAGGCTATTTCAGGCTTTCTATTTCACAAATAAACTTTGAAAGGGCTGCTCCGACCTGTGCTGTGGCGAATCTTGTCGGTTCGGTATCGATCCAGGTTGAAGCCACCAGTGCGTTTCCGTTGTAACCAGCAATTGATATGAATTGGATCGAACCCCCATGGCATTCCGTCTCGACCACGGCTACGGTCGTGTTTGCAGTTCCCGCTTTGCCGAACGAGACTGGCGGGGAGTTTTCCCATCG
>JANLTF010000506.1:0-10904 GCA_031362825.1 Acidobacteriota bacterium
AAATTCGATCGCGATCATTCCGGCGGCACACGAAGCGGTTCGAAGCTACGATACCGAATACAAATTTCGACAGGACTCGGATTTTTGGTATCTCACCGGCTTTCCCGAACCGGATGCTATAGCGGTGATCGATCCAAAAGCTAAGAAACCGTACACGCTATACGTGCGTCCGCGCGATCCGCTGATGGAAACGTGGTTCGGCCGCCGTCAGGGCGTCGAAGGTGCGGTGAAAAATCATGGTGCTGATAAGGCCGTGTCGATCGACAAATTTGCCGCCGACATGGCAAAACTGATCGACGGTCACGACAAATTGTATTATCGGTTCGCCCAAGACTCGGCGCTTGATCAAAAAATACTGCACTATCTCTCGAACCAACGCCAACGCCGCCTCAAAACAGCCTATCCGCCGCACACCATCGTTGATCCGACGATCATTATCGGCGATATGCGTCTGCATAAGAATGCAAAAGAGATCGAACAGATGCAGACCGCCGCGACCATCGCCGCCGAGGCTCACATTCTGGCGATGAAAAAGGTCAAGCCCGGCATGAACGAAGGCCAGGTGGAATCACTGATGGAAGCCTACATGCGAGACCAGGGTGCGAGAGGAGTCGCTTTCAATTCGATCATCGGCGGAGGCGATAACGCGACAATTTTGCACTACGTCGAAAACAATATGCCGCTCAAAGACGGCGATCTGATCCTGATCGACGCCGGAGCCGAATTCGAAGGCTACGCTTCGGACATCACCCGAACCTTTCCGGTCAACGGCAAATACTCACCTGCCCAACGCGAGGTTTACGACGTAGTTCTCGACACACAATTGCAGTGCATCGAATACACCAAGACGGGCAATACTGTAAAAGGCCGTCAGGATTTCTCGATCGAATTGCTAACCGAAGGTATGAAAAAGCTCGGTCTTCTGAAAGGCAAGACCAAGGATCTGATCAAAAAGAAAGCCTACCTTAAATACTACATGCATGGCGTCGGCCACTATCTCGGCCTCGATGTCCACGACGCAGGACGATATTTTACCGATCAGCAGGCGAAAAACTCGAAGCCGTTTGCTCCTGGAATGGTGCTAACGGTCGAGCCGGGCCTCTACATCCCGCCCGACGACAAATCCGCACCGGCAAAATATCGAGGCATCGGCATTCGTATCGAGGACGACGTTGTCGTGACCAAAGACGGCAATCTTAACCTAACGTCGAAGGTCACGAAAGACCCCGACGAGATCGAATCGATAATGAAAAAAAGTAGGTGAAACTCTGGCTTTTTTGGCAGTTGTTTCCCGGTTTTTCCGCATTTATCAATGCAGGCGAAATTTAATTGAAAATGAGGAGATACTGATGATTACCGTGAGAATTTTGGCAAGTATGGATAATGGGAATAAAGGTGTAACGCTCGATGTGAGAAAAAGCGGATTTGTGACAAGGATGGTCTTCATGAAGACTGAAGATTTGCAACTTGAGATGGGCGACGCCATCAAGTGCGTGGTCGGAAAAGCATTTGCGATGATTAACCCAGGCACAGCGGCCGGCGGCTTCGTTCTAACTACGACTCCTTCGCCGGCAGCTAACGGTAAAGAGGTGACGCTCCTTCGTATCAATGAGGACACTGTGCGTTCCATCTCGCGTGGCTCGATCCAGGTCTCCTCAGACATAGGAGCGACGAATACGAGCGCCGAAGCCGCGACCAGGTAAAAGATCCCGGCCTCCTCTCGGTTGTTTTTATATAAACTTATGCAGTTCGATCAAATGATCACGAATTTGCCCGCACTGTTCGGAGCGGTGCTGGTTGCCATTCTTTTCATCCAATCGGGCCTCGACAAGGTGTTTGACTGGAAAGGCAATCTCGAGTGGCTCACCGGCCATTTCTCGAAAACATTCCTGAGCCGTTTTGTTTGGATAATGCTGGCAAAAATCACGGTCGCGGAACTCGCCACCGGATTTCTCGCCGCCGCCGGGATCGCCTATTTCTTCGCCACAGGTTCTACGCTCCTGATCTTCTACGCATCGATCCTCGGAGCGGCATCTATCACCGCACTCTTCTTCGGCCAGCGTGTCGCCAAGGACTACGCCGGAGCCGCAGTCCTCGTGCCGTACTTTATACTATTGATCGCGATGATGTATCTGACTAATCCTTACGGAAAGAACTAAAGATCCTAACGCGTAAGCCGTGTGATGGTGAATTTCGCCTTGTATTTCTTTGGATCGATCTTGCCCACGGTCGTGGGCGAAGGCGTGAGCGATTCGAGGTTGATCGCGAAGCCGTCGAATTGATCGCCTTTGGGTCCCAGTTCGGTATTGATCTCAAAGATCTTTGTACCCTGACGCTTTGACGTGACGCTGATCTTGATCTTTGCATTGCCCGCCCAAACGCATTGGGCTCCGGTCGGACAGCGTGAATCTTCGAGCACCGAGATAAATTTCACCTTCAATTTGCTCCGGCTGCCGGTCTTCGCTTTGCCAGCCTTGATCTCGAGCGTATCAGGAGATTGTGCCGCGGCAAACGACGTTATTCCTAACATTGCGATCATGGTCAAAATAAATATTTTCATAGTAACCTCCGTTTGAACGGCCATCTGCCGTTACGCACCATTAGAACGATTTTCAAAGAGCTCGGTTGCAAACATTCGTACGGTACGAGTTTCGGTTAATTCGTGTCGGCTGCGGCCGCCGAATTTCCTCCGGCCTCTATTTTCTCAATTATCGCGTTTGCGAAATCGGCCGTCTTGGCTGTTCCGCCGAGATCTTTTGTGCGAACCGTGCCTTCGGCAAATACAGCCATCATGGCGTCTTCGACCGATTTCGCGGCCGCGCTCTCGCCGATGTAGCGGAGCATTATGATCGCCGACATGAGGACCGCGGTCGGATTGGCGATTCCTTGTCCGGCGATGTCTGGAGCACTTCCATGGACAGCTTCGAAAACGGCTCCCTGCTCACCAATATTTGCTCCAGGAGCGAGTCCGAGCCCGCCGATCAGGCCCGCACAGAGGTCAGACAGGATGTCGCCGTACAGGTTCTCCATCACCATCACGTCGAACTGCTCGGGCCGCATCACGAGCTGCATACAGCAATTGTCAATGATCTTGTCGTCGGCCTCGATGTTCGGGAATTCCTTGGCGACATTATAAAAACACTCGAGAAAGAGCCCGTCGGAGAGCTTCATAATGTTCGCCTTGTGGACCGCCGTCACCTTCTTGCGCCCAAAATCGGTCGCGTATTTGAACGCGTATCGCGAAATCCGTGTAGATGCCTTCTCAGTAATTACCTTGAGACTTTCGACAACGCCGGGAACGACAGTGTGTTCGAGACCCGAATAAAGGCCCTCGGTATTTTCACGAACGATGACGAGGTCGAGTTCGGGATAGCGGCAAGGCACGTTCGGCAGTGCCTTGACCGGACGAACATTCGCATAGAGATCAAGAGCACGTCGCAGACCTACATTTACCGACGTAAAGCCTTTACCGATCGGCGTCATTATCGGCCCTTTCAGAGCAACCTTCGTCCGCCGCATCGAATCGATCGCCGCGGGCGGCAATGTTTCGCCATACTTTTCGAGTGCCTGCGCACCCAATATCTGTGTTTCCCAATTAAATTCGACGCCCGTCGCCTCGATGATCCTAACCGTCGCCGCCACGATCTCCGGCCCGATCCCATCGCCGGGAATAAGTGTAATAGTGTGTTTCATCTTTCTATTTATTTTCTGTGATCAAGTTGAGCCCGCGAATATGTTTGAAGTCTTTTGCGTTATGGCTTATGAGTGGGACATCAAGTGAGATGGCTGTGGCCGCAACCCATGCATCAGAAGTCTTGATCGGTTTCCCATTCTTCCGACAATCGTCAACAATCTCCGCCCATACCGAGCAAATCTCTCTGGTTGAATGTTGAATCGAATACGACTTCAAGGCGTTTTCCAAAGAAGCAATTCGCCCAAAACCCCATCTATACTTGAGTGTCCAGTCATGTAACTCGGCTAGGGACATGAATGAAAGAAAAAGAAATTGGTTCTCAAGGTGAGGCTCGTACAAGACCCTCCTTGTGTCGTTCTTTAAAACGAACGAAAAAACATCGGTGTCAACTACTCCTGCCAATTCCGCGTTGCCTCCATTTCGGAGTTTCGCCTTTCCTCTCGCCACCTCAGAAACTCTTCCATTTCACGATCAGAGAATTGGGCGTCTACGACGGCCTCAGCCATTTTGAAGGGTCGCCCACCCATCGTTCGCGCTAGACGGTCGGCCTCACTTTCCCCGCTTGTAGGTTTCAACGGTTTCTTGTCCTTTAATGCGATCGTCATAGTTTCACCACTTTTCTGCTAAAATCAAGCTAGTCCCTACTTACGAATCTACAATGATTCGCGAGTAAATGAAAGTTTTTATGGAGTTTTCCACAAGATCAGAAACACTAATTGTCGGCGGCGGCGTGATCGGGCTGAGTATTGCCCGCGAGCTACATTTGAGTGGAGTTCGTGGAATCACCGTGCTGGAAAAAGGCGTTTGCGGCGAGGGAGCCTCGTGGGCGGCGGCCGGAATGCTGGGGCCGCAGGCTGAGGCTGACAAACCCGACACATTCTACGATCTTTGCAGCGAATCCCGCGATCTTTATCCCGCGTTTGGAGATGATCTGCATGCGGAAACCGATATCGAAATTGAGCTTGACCGGAGCGGGACGCTGTATGCCGCATTTACGGACGAGGACGTGGCGGTCTTAAATGCTCGTTATGAATGGCAGAAAAAAGCCGGCCTTGTCGTCGAGCGCTTGAATGCCGACGAGACGCGGCGGGCCGAGCCATTTGTTTCGCCGGACGTGAGGATGAGTTTGCTCTTCCCAAATGACTGGCAGGTTGAGAACCGGAAATTGCTCGCTGCATTGAAAAGCTTCGCCGAGATCAACGACATCGAGATTCGCGAGAATTCTGCGATCGAGGCTCTCGTGACCGATGCTGGCCGCGTCACTGGTGCAAAAAACAAAGAATCAACATTCCTCGCCGGCAAAACTGTCTTAGCAACCGGTGCGTGGTCGTCGCTCATCAAAATCGACGATGCTCCGATGCCGTTCGCGGTCACGCCCGTTCGCGGGCAGATGATCTGTATGCGGACCGCCAAGCGTTTGTTCGAACGCGTAATTTATAGCCGACGCGGTTACATCGTGCCGCGTGCGGATGGAAGAATACTGGCTGGTTCCACGACGGAATTTACGGGTTTTACAAAAGCCGTGACCGAAGATGCGGTGCGAGACCTGAGCAATATGGCATTTGAGATCGCACCGAGCATGGACCGTTTGCCGGTCGCCGATAGTTGGTCCGGCCTGCGCCCCTTTGCGGCAGATGGAATGCCGATAATTGGTTCGATCGATGGTGTGGCAGATCTTCTCATCGCCACGGCCCATTACCGAAATGGAATCTTGCTTGCACCTTTAACGGCAAAGATCGCCGCCGATGTACTGACAACGGGCTCATCAGATCGACGTTTCGACCGATTTAGCCCGAACCGCTTCGAGGCGGCGGCAAGCCGATTTGCTGTTAAGTAGTTTTGCGAAGTATGCGTAAATTTTCGTTATTTATGATCTTGCTTTTCGCCGTTTCCGTGTCGGCGCAGTCGGGCCGTGTCGGGCCTGCCGGTGCGTCGAATGAGCCAATCGCAACTGCCGGACAGACCGTGAAGCAGATGTTTGACGAGGCAAATTCATATCTAAAAACAAAAGCCGCCGAATTTGAGGCAAAAAAGATAGCGTTTTCCGACAATAAGCTGGCTCAGCTCAAGATCGAGCAAAAACAGCTTGCCGCCAAGTACGCGACGACCGCAGGACTGCGAAAAGAATTCGCTGGCGAGGACTTTTACTATCTCGGGATGCTCCATTGGATCGCTGAAAATCTCGACGGCGCGGCGGAGAATTTGCAAAAATTCGCCGCATCCGACGGGGCCGGCGTCGAACGGTCACAAACAGCGAGATCGATCGCCACAGTCGCTTTGGCGAAACAAAAAAAGCTGGAGGAAGCTGAAAAAACGATCGCCGAATACCTGAAACGCGAGCCTCAAAAACTCACCGAACGTTCGCGAATGGAAGCCGAGATCGCCAAAGCGTATCAGGGCCAGAAAGACCCCGTCCGCATGGCACCTCACGCCGAAGAAGCGTTCAAAGCCGCCAAGGCCCTGCTCGCCGACGCCTCGTCTCGGGCACGCGGGCTCGACGAAATTCTCGACAACGGAATGCTCGTATTTGAGGCTCACCGTGATCTTGGCAACATCGAAAAGGCCGTTGCGGCACTCGATGATCTGATCTCTACGGCCGTGCAGACACAGTCGCCGAGTCTGTATTACTACGCCGCAGACACTAAGATCACATATCTGATCGAATCGGGCCGCAAACCGCAGGCCCTCGCTTTTTATCAAACGTCACTCGACAATGCGAAAAAGGACTTCGCTACCATTCCGCTGCGAGAGGACGCCGCGCGCCGCCTTACCAACCGTGACCGTCATTATCGATTACTAGGCGAATTGGCGATGGAACTGCCGTCGGTCGATCAGTGGTTTCCCGGAACGCCGAAAAAGCTCGCCGATCTGAAAGGCAAAGTAGTGCTGCTCGATTTCTGGGCAACGTGGTGCGGGCCGTGCCTCGATGCTTTCCCCGCACTGACGGAATGGCATCAGGATTTCAAAGACGAGGGTCTTGAGATCCTCGGCGTCACACGCTATTACGGCGAATCGAGCGGACTGCCCAAAGAAATGCCCGCAGAACTCGCTTACCTACAGCGTTATCGCATCACCAAGAAGCTGCCGTACGACTTTGTCGTGGCGAAAGGCCAGGCGAATCAGATATTATATGGTGCAATGGCTTTGCCCACCGCCGTTTTGATTGATCGAAAAGGCGTGGTACGTTATATCGCAACAGGTACAAGCTCGGCGCGGCTCGAAGAGATCCGTGCGATGATCATTAAACTTTTGGCTGAAAAATAAGCTCGGCAATGCCAAAAAACGGCCAAAAGGCTAAACCGACAACTCAGGGACTCTACGACCGCATCGCCGATGTGCAAAACGTCGCGATGAAGCTCAACGGCTATCGCGCGTCCGTTGCAAAGTACCTTCGCTCACTCGACCTCAAACTCGACTCAGAATCGCTGGTTCTCGACGCCGGCAGCGGTACCGGCCTTGTCTCAATGGCATTTCAGGACACGGCATTGCCGGCAAAACGCAGCATCGCGCTCGATCTGTCATTCAAATCGCTGGAGGTCGCCCGGGAAGAATTTCGAAAGTCCAAAAAACGTCCCAAAAAGATCGATCCGGTCCAGGGAAATGTCCTACAACTGCCGTTTGCCGACAACACATTTGACCTCGTCCTGATGTGCGGGGTACTCGAATACACGCCGCTAGATGACGGCCTACGAGAAGCGGCGAGAGTGTTAAAAAAAGGTTCGCCGCTCGTCTTTCTTCCCGTAAGAGCCTCGCTTGTCGGTTCGGTACTCGAGATCCTGTACGATTTTAAGATCCACCCGCTCGCCGAGGTGCGTGAAGCCGCCGCCAAGTATTTCAACGTCGTCGGCAACCACAAATTCCCTATAACCGAGCCGATCTCGTGGTCGAAAACGATCTTTTTGTTGGAAAAGAAATGATTTCAGCTTAAGGTTTTCTTTGCGAACTTTGCGGCTTTGCGTAAAAAAATAGTTTCACGCAAAGGCGCAAAGACCGCAAAGGAAGAGAAGAAGAGTTTGAAAGAGATAAACAAAAACCCACTCATCATCGGCCACCGCGGAGCGAGTGCACACGCCCCCGAAAACACGCTCGCCGCATTCCAACTGGCGCTCGATGTTGGTGCCGATGGTGTCGAATTCGACGTGCAACTCGCCAAAGATGGCGTTCCCATCGTAATTCACGACTCGACGCTCGAACGAACGGGATTGAGAATCGAACGCGTTGCCGACCTAACCTCAAAACAACTCGCCAAGATCGATGTCGGCTCATGGTTCAACAAGAATTTTCCCAAGAAAGCAAAGCTGGAATTTGCCAACGAAACGGTCCCGACGCTTAGTCAGGCCCTCGATCTCCTAAAAGATACGAAAGGTCTCATCTATATCGAACTAAAATGCGGAGACGCCGAATACGAACCGCTCGCGAAAGCAGTCTGTGACACGATCCGCGATTCGCATCTACTGCCGCAGATCATCGTCAAAAGCTTCAAACTAGCCGCAATTCCCCTTGTCCGCTTTTACCTTCCTGAGGTCCAAACGTCCGCACTGTTCGAACCGACCATCATGGATTTCCTCCGCCGCCGAAAACACATCATCGCCATCGCCCATGAATTCGGCGCCCACCAGATCTCGCTTCACTATTCTCTCGTCACACGAAAGCTCATCGCCCTCGCCACCGAAGCCCACATCCCTGTCACAATCTGGACCGCCGACGATCCGAAATGGAAATCGCGTTGCGCTAAACTCGGCATCAGAGCCCTCATCACCAACGACCCAGCGAAAATAATCGCCGTACGGATCTAACATCTAACCTACATCACGACTAACGCGAGAAACGACGATCTCGTGCTATACTTCCGCGTCCGCCCACAACAATTTAGGAACTCTTGTCGTATGAAAACTAATTTTTCTTTATCCGACCATTCTTACTTACGGTAAACGACTGCAGTGTCTTCACAGGCGGCACTTTTTGGATTGGGCTTTTTTGGTGATCAGTATTCATCAGCTAATTAAATGGAGAACTTATGATTCGATATAGCTTTCAAATGATAGGGCTACTGATATTGTTCTGTCTTTCAGTCTCAGCACAGCAAGGCAGCGGCGACAAGCTAAACGCTGCGGAAACCTGGAAGATGGGCCATTCGCGGCACGGCGCAGCGTTCGACGCAGGGCCGCGCGAAAAGCCCTGGGTGATGGCAGGCATCGGTAAGGTCAGCTTTCCGATCACAACCAAGAATCCCGAGGCGCAGCAGTGGTTCGATCAGGGCATCGCCTTGCTGCATTCCTTCTGGTTCTTTGAAGCGGAGCGTTCGTTTCGTTGGGCGCTCAAGCTCGATCCCGAATGCGCGATGTGTTACTGGGGTTTGTCGCTAGCGGCAGCCGACGAGCGAGGGCCGCAGTTTTTGAAAGAAGCGGGCAAATGGAAAGACAAGGTCAGCGACCGCGAACGCCGCTATATCGAAGCTTGGGAGGCTCGTGGTGAGACGGATCTGCCCGCAGATGCGGGCGGCAACAATCCAAGCGACGAAAAGCGATCTAAGCGGTTCATGTTTCTGCTCGAACAAATCGTTCTGAAATATCCCGACGACCTCGAGGCCAAAGCGTTTTTCGCGCTCGACCAGATGGGCGGCGAGCGGCGCTACAGCGCTGACTTGATCCTGCAGCAGGTTCTGGCACGCGACCCGAATCATCCCGGCGCGCATCATTACCGAATACACAACTGGGACAGTGCCGAAGGCTATCAGGCACTTGACAGTTGCTCGGCATATGGCAAGATCGCGGCCGGCATCGGCCATGCACAGCACATGCCCGGTCATATTTACAGCGGGATTGGCATGTGGCACGAGGCTGCGATCTCGATGGATTCGGCCACGCGCGTTGAAAAGCAATATATGCGCCAGCGTCTCGTCTTTCCATTCAACACCTGGAATTACGCTCACAATCAAAATTATCTCGGCTACATTCAGGAACAGCTTGGGATGCCGGGGGCCGCGATCAGCGGAGCAAAGCAAATACTCGCTGCGCCGCTCGATCCGAAATACAACAATCCATCTCAATACAGCGCCCATGCTCAAGGAACGATCGCATTGTCACGCGTCCTCGCCAGATTCGAACGCTGGAAAGACATTCTCGATCCGAAGACGTTCAATTGGCAGGATCACACCCGCGACAAGTTAACTCGCGCTTACATCGAAACGCTCGCCCATCTCGGCTTGGGCGATCTGGAAAAAGCCGCAAAGAGCTACGCCGAGCACGCGGCGCTCAAGAAAGAGATCGAGAAGCCCGAAAACAAGTATCTCGAGAACCACCATACGATCCAAGCACTCGAACTGCGCGGCCGGCTCGCCCTCGCAAAAGGTGAAGCCCTAAACGGCCTGATGCTACTCGCCGAGGCGGCCAAACAACAGGGCGAGAAATTCGACGACGAAGACGATCCGTCACCCTGGCCGAATGTTTTGTACAACACGCTCGGACGAGCTTACCTTGATCAAAAGACGCCGTCGCTGGCGGTCGCCGCGTTTGAGAAGTCATTAACTATTGTGCGTAACGACGGTTTTGCCCTTGCCGGCCTCGTCGAAGCTCATAACGCGTTAGGCGACAAGGCAAAGGCAACCGACGCCTATGCTCGTCTGCTGCACGTTTGGTCCGACGCCGAGCCCGGGCTGAAATGGCTCGCACAAGCCAAATCCGTCGGGTTACAAACACAGCCAAAAGACTTGTCGCCGGGGCCGCAACGCAATTACAAGCGAACAACGCTCGATCAGCTTGGGCCGAGCGTGTGGGAGCCATTTAATGCTCCCGAATTGAATGCCGTTGATTCACAGAGAAAAACAGTTTCGCTCAACAATTTTCGCGGCAAAAACGTGCTCCTGATCTTTTATCTCGGCGGTTACTGTGAGCACTGCCTCACGCAGCTAAAAGACGTCATCAAACGCAACCAGCAACTCGCTGACCTGGACACGACCGTACTCGCCGTCAGCGCGGATCTGGATCCTGAGCTTGCCAAAACAGCCAAATCGTTGGGCGTGCCGTTTCCCTTGCTCTCAGATCCTAAGCTTGAAAACGCCCGCCGCTTCAAAGCCTACGACGTTTTCGAAGAGATGGCATTTCACGCGACGAGCCTGATAGACTAGCGCGGCCGCGTTCTCTGGTCGCGTTCTGGCGGCAGCCCGTTCTCCGTTTTCGATTTTCTGATCAAGGAAATAGTGCGATTGAAC
>JANLTF010000551.1:0-2338 GCA_031362825.1 Acidobacteriota bacterium
AAACGGCCCAAGCGGCTGGTATTCCCACGCCTGTATGTCGCGTGCGGACCAATCGTTGACGAGGCACAGCCCGAAGATATGCTTCTCCGCTTCGCCTATAGGGACCGACGTGCCGAGCTCATTTCCCTGCCCGACAAAAAACCCGACCTCCATCTCGTAATCGAGACTCTTACACGGAATAAACACCGGCGGAGCTTCCTGATCCGTCCGATTCTGCCCGTGCGGCCGCTTGATGTCCGTCCCCGAGATCACGATCGACGAAGCCCGCCCGTGATACCCGATCGGCACATATTTATAATTCGGCAGCAAAGGATTATCCGGCCGAAACATCGACCCAACATTCGTCGCATGATAGATCGAGCAGTAGAAGTCGGTGTAGTCGCCGACGTAAAAAGGCAGTCCCATCTCTAGCTCACTGCGGGATCTCAGGCACTGAATTGCCCACTTTCGATCTTCCTCGTCCGCATCCATCTTAAGAATGTCGACCAGTCTTTTCCGAAATCCGATGAACATATCTCCCGACTGATCATCAAGTAAGGCGGCTGAAAGATCCCTAACGTTATAGTCATCGAAATCGTCTGAAGGCAATCCTTGAAATAGCGAGAAGCCTACAGCTTTGTCGATATCAAATATCTGATCGCCGATGGCCACTCCTAAAATAGTCTCGGCCATGGCCTGGTCGTCGTAGAAAACGCAAAACGGCAAATTCTGTATCGGAAAATCCGTATTCGGATCGTTGGCAGATTCGACCCAGCTTTTGAGGTTCGGGTCGTGGGTCTCGTTTACTTCGTAAGTCATAATTCAAGTTTATCAGCAAAGGCGGAAACCCGACCTGTTGGGAGGGTGCGCAACATCCGTGATCCGCAAGCTCTCGCCCCCTGTACGTTGGCCACTCTAGGCGGAAACCCGACCGGTAGGGAGGGTGCACAAGGTGGCCTAGAAATTAGGCAGATCATCGCCCTGACCGTAAAGCACATAGTCTACGGCTCCCTCAACATGACCTGGCTTCCACAAATATCTCGTGCTCCCGCCGCGCGACCAGATCTGTTGATCAGCGGAAACCAATCCAGCCAGGCGCAATTCTTTTGTTGCATTTGATTTGAATGCGTTCATTACAATTTCAGGCTTTCGGCTCGACGCTACCACCGAATGCGCGTGATTCGTTCTAACATGAACTGGGTGTAGTCCGTAGCCCCGGACGCTGCAAACGTCACGGATCGCGCTCTCGACAACACCCCGGCACGGACCGTCAAGCAGAAAGTCGGTTGACGTTCGATTTTCCCGCATCATGGAGTTCAGATTCCTACTCGGAAGTACCTTTGGCGTTCCGTAGATGTTCTTCCCATGCCTGTCCATCGACAGTCGGTCATCTCCGTGGAGCCACGTTCCGAACGTCCTAAACGTTATCAGATATGCAAGCGGGCCTACATTGTCATCCCAGTCTTGATTACTCATAATGCGCACCCTCCCAACAGGTCGGGTTTCCGCCTCCGATTCGGCGGTCTATAAAATCCCTAACTGCTGCAGATCGGCGATCGGTTCGTCGAAGGAGCATGAGCCGAAGGACTGGATGCCGAGCGTGCGTAGGCGTGCGAGCTGGTGGTTTGTGAGGACGAACTCATTTCGCCACTTCACGCCACTCGCGTCGAACTCGAAAACCTCGTCAAATTCCTCTTCCATCACGTCTTCGAGGAAACTGCGACGATAGCCTTCGATGGCGAAACCGGTCATTAGGAACAGGTTGAGAAAGCCGTGCATCGTGCCTTTGGCCGCGTTCTCTTCGTACGTCAGCGGACGGAAACAGCGGATCGGATGATGCAGGCCCGCGGTCGCTTTGAACGGCACATTCGCCCCGACGCACGCCTTCACAAACCGCACGATGTCCGCAGATTTCGGAAAAGCATCCGCCGTCACGCCGCCGGTCCTAAGCTTCGCCCGCTGCCCCGACAACGCGATCGCCGCGAGCATCTCAGGAAAATTGTTATTCGGATCGATCTCAAAATAAGCCTTCACGCCCGCAGGGATCGAAGCCGAAGCCGTTTCGATCTGATATTCCGTCACGGCCTTCATCTCGACCATGTCGCAGACGACGCCCGGACCGTTGGCCGCGTTAAAATCCTCGACGACACGCAACGTCTCCAACAGATCGTCACCGGCGACGACCGCTATCCGCCACGCACTCGCCGCGTCGCGAGAGATAAAATCCTTCGCGCATTCGAAAAATTCCCGCAAACGCGAGGCACCGACGACAAAGCGTCCGAGCATCCAGTTGTAATTGCTGTTGCGGTAAGTAGCGTAGTTGATCACCGCCTCAGGCATCGACACCGCCGACGGCGGA
>JANLTF010000601.1:0-2136 GCA_031362825.1 Acidobacteriota bacterium
AAGCGTCACGGTTTCCGGCAATACTGTCTCGTCAGCGGTCGAGTTTGTCTTCGGCGGCGGAATGTTCACTCAAGACAGTGCGGTGACAGTAAACGAGAGCTTTATCACAAACAACAACGCAACCGTTTCGAGCGTGGCGAATTTATCCGGAAACGGCGCGGGTTTCTACGCTTTGAACGGAACGATCAACCTTCTAAACACCGCGGTCAGCGGCAACACCGCTAACTCTACCGGAATTGGCAGCAGCGGTGTAGGCCTGCGTTTTTTCGCCTCCACGGCCCAAACCGTCAATCTAAGAAACTGCATAGTCACCGGAAACACGGCTGGCCTCGGGATTGGAGGCGGTATTCACTTTAGGATCAATTCCGGAACCCAAAGCGCGACGATCTCCGACAGTACGATCTCGAACAACATCCTCTCATCATCAGCCGGCACCAGCCTCGGTGGCGGCATCGCCATGGTCGACCTCGGCCTGACGATAACCAACACCAAGATCACCGGCAACAGCGCCACCGGAACGGGCGGCTTCCTCGGTTTTGGCGGCGGCATCTATAACGAGGACGGCACGCTGACCCTCAACCGCTCGACGATCAGCAATAACAACGCGAATGCGACGACCGCCATCCGCAACGCGGCATTTACAATTCCCGCCACCGTCACGCTCAACGATTCGACCGTTAGCGGAAATACGGCGACGCTCTACGGCGCGGGAATCGTAAACCTGCTCGGCGACGGCGGTTCCGCAAACGGCACCGTAAATATTAACAACAGCACTGTCAGTGGCAACACCACCGCAGACGACGGCGGCGGCGTAGGCAGCCTGATCGGCACCGGGGCCACCGGCATTGCGGTGACAAACATCAATAATTCAACCATCACCCTCAATCAGGCCAACAGCGACAATTCGGGGGCGAACAAAGGCGGCGGTATCGACATTCGTGCCGGAACCGTCAACTTCAAAAACAGCATTGTCGCAGGTAACACCGTCGGGACCGGCGGCATGCACCCTGACATATCGGGTACGATCACTTCTTCCGGCTACAATCTGATCCAAAACATTACCGGTGCGACCATCGCGGGTGACACCACCGGCAATATAACAGGCTCCGGCGCGGATATGGGCGTCCTCGCCTCAAACGGCGGAGTTGCTCAAACGCACCGCTTGAATCCGCAAAGCCTTGCCATCAACGGCGGCGACCCGACCAATTGCCGCCGCATCGACAATGCGGCGGTGACGCATGATGAGCGCGGCCTTCCACGCTTTTTGGGCGGACGCTGCGACATCGGCGCATTCGAGCGCGGCGGTTTTCTCTGGACCAATCCGCCGCTTGCCGAAAAGAGCGACGGCCAAAATATGGTTGGCGGCAACAGTTGGAATAATTCCGGCAGTTGGGAAAATGGGGCTATTCCTGGGCCAAACGATTACGCGATTTTCAGTGCAGCTAACGGCATTAACGCCGTCGTCAATTCTCCGACAACTGTTGGCGGCATCATCTATGGCAGCGGTTACACCGGGACGCTTACGTTAAACGCCGACCTGACCGTCAACGATAATCTGCAAATGAGCGCTGGCAACATCGTCGCGGGCGGCGCTAACAATTTGATCATCGGCCCGACGGGAAGCATCACGCGCAATTCGGGCGCGGTTGTCGGCAACCTGCAAAAAGTCTTCAATGCTCCCGGTATTTTCAACTTTCCCGTTGGCACAGCTATCGGCTTTGCTCCCGTAACGATAAATGCGACTGCCGGGGCGGGAGATTTTACGGTTAGAGCAAACGATGGCTACTTGCCTGACTTGAACGAAGGCCAATCGATCACTCGCAACTGGACGCTGACTTCGAACGGCATTAGTTCAGCGGATGTCACCTTTACCTATAACGGTATCTTTGTTCCGCAGTTCGCAAACGAAGCGGGCTTTCAATTCATTCGCCGAACGGGAATGATGAATACTGCTTTCGCACCGTCAGCTTTTAACACAACGACCAACACGTTTACGTTAAATGGTGTCACAACTTTCTCGGATTGGGCCTTGGGCAATCTTGCGGCCACCGCCGCACCCGTTTCGGTTTCGGGCCGGGTGATGACGCCGGGTGGCAGCGGTTTGCGAAATGCGGTTGTGACGATTACCGATCAACA
>JANLTF010000033.1:0-2887 GCA_031362825.1 Acidobacteriota bacterium
GCGATCATGATGAACAAGATCCGCGACGTGCTGGTCAATGCTCCAAAACGCGACTACATCGCCGAAGGCGTAAAGCGAATGGCAGACGGAAAGGCCCGTGATGCCGAAGAAAGGGCAAAGATCGATGCCGCACGTGTCAAAGATACAAAACCGTCGCTCGCCCTCGCCCAATACGCGGGAACCTTCGGAGACAAGCTATACCCTGACGTTACCGTATCGGGCGAAAACGGCAGGCTCGTGATGCTCTTTGGCCCGTCCCCAAATTTCGTCGCCGACCTCGAACACTGGCACTACGACACGTTCGAGATCAAATGGCGCCCGTCCGTCTCGTACAATTTTCCCCGAGGCTTCGTCACGTTCACCATCGACAAAAACGGCAAGACGGACCAGCTAAAAGTCGATCAACCCAATAACGATTTTTGGTTTTATGAGCTGGATCTACGCAGATCGAAGTAGACACATAATTTGTTATAATTTGGCGTATGAACATCAAAGTAATTATAGAAAACGGAGAAGACGGTTACTTTGTCGCTCGTGTTCCGTCCCTCAAAGGATGCTGGTCGCAGGGTAAGACGCGGGAGCAGGCGTTAGAGAATATCCGTGAGGCAATAGATCTGTTCCTAGAGCCCGAACCGTCTGATTTCGCTATTCTAAAAGGGCGTGAGATCGTTGAGCTAGCGATATGAAACTGCCGCTTTTGTCAGGAAAGCAGGTGGTTCGAAGACTCGAAAGATTGGGCTTCGTCGAGGTCACGCGCAAAGGCAGTCATGTAAAGATGAAACACGAGGACGGCCGCCTTATCGTATTTCCATTTCACGACGAAGTTGACCGTTTTACGCTGAAAGGCGCGTTGCAGGACGCCGAGATAGATATCGATGATTTCCTCGCCGTAGTAAGATAAGATCACAGAATTCGACAAAATCGCGCTAAATGTGTCAGAATTCTCTTTCAATTAATAGTTTATTTATTGAACAGAACAGTAGAAGGAGACTTGTAATTTAGATGTCAGAAGAAGCAGTACAGGCCGCTGAGGCGCCCGTAGAAGAGGCAGCAGCAGTGGAAACAACAGAAGCGGTTGCGGCCGAGCCGGTCGTCGAAGAAGACGTTTCGTATCAGGCTGTCGAAAAAGAAGGAACGGTAACGGCGATATGGGAAATGCAGGGGCAAAAACACCTCCGCACCATTGACCCGCGTTCACACGAGGGCAAACAGATCCTCGCCTTGTTCGAAACCGCCGCGTAAGATCACGTCGCCACGAATTTCACGAACAGACACGAACATCGCTTCGAGCGCTGTTCGTGTTTTTTAGCGCCTTCCGCGTAACTCTTAACTAACAGCTGTTAACTGAACCGAATGGATTCTTTTTTTGTTCAGTTAATAGTTGTCAGTTCAAAGTTAGTAGTTTTGTGATCTGATGCGGCGGATTTGGGAGTTTGCTTTTCTCGAATTCGGCGACCGCGACGATACCGAGGCCGGCGGACGTTAGATAGATCGCATCGGCGGAACTCAATTCCTCTATGCCCGCTTCGACCTCGCGGCAACCAAGATTTTCCATCACAAATTCCCGCGTCGTTCCCGCCAGACAACCGGTCGCGAGGCTCGGCGTGTATAACACTCCGTCGTTTAACCAAAACACATTCGCCATCGCCGCCGATGTAACCTCGCCACGTTCGTTTACGCGAATAGCCTCGTGAAACCCGCGATTCTTCGCCTCTTCGACCGCCATTAGATTCTCAAGGTAATTACACGATTTTACGCCGGCGAGGGGCGAACGCGAATTCATCGGATATGGCGAGACGGTGACTCTGAAATCGTCGGAAATTTCGCGAACACCGCCGGTGAGGATCGACAGTGTTTCAGAGTTGCTCGATTCACCGGGCCAGATCAAACTGGTGCGTTCGTCGAAAAATGTGATCCGCGCCCGACCGCTACCAATTTGATTTTCTTTGATCGATACGGCTAAAGCCTCATGAACGGTTGATTCTGCGTGGTTTGAAACATCGATACCGACGGTCTGAGCGTTTGCCGACAATCGTCTCCAATGCTTTTCCCAGAGGAATGGTCTCGTTTCGCGGATCGCGATCGTTGTGAAAACGCCTTTGCCATAAAGTGCCGCATTGGTCGATTTCATCTACGCCACCATTCGCGAATCATCATTTTCACGCGTAGCGAGTTTTCCCTTTTGATCGTGACAAAACTCGCTCACGAGGTCGGTAAAGATCTCGCTTTTTTCTTCCTGCGGGACGTGACCGCAGTCTTTTAGGATGACGAAGCGGGAATTTAGTATTTCTTCGTGGAGTTTGTAGCCGTTCTTGATCGGTATCACGGTGTCCTGATCGCCCCAGATTATTAGTGTCGGTTGGTTGATGAGATGGGCGTCTTGTTCGAGACGGTCGGCGCTCCAGTTTCGAGAAGTGGCAAGTACCGAGCGGTGGCCGTCGGCGGCGAAGAGGGGTCGCCGGATCGATTCGATCCGCTCGTCCGTGATCATCGCGTGATTGGCCTTTGCGAGGGTACCGCGCATCCGCATTCGAAGGAAAGCTTTTGAATCGAGCAGGAACGGCGTCATTGTCTCGCCTACACCAGGAAGGGAGGCCAGCTTCAATAACGGGTGATCTTTTGGCTCGTCGTTGCAGACGGCATCGACGAGAACGAGCTTTTCGACCGCTTCGGCGTTGTCGAGCGTCAGATTTAACGCGACCGCACCGCCATACGAGCTGCCGACGATCATTGCCTTGCCAATACCGAGACGGTTCATAAACCGCGACACCATCCTCGCCTGAGATTGTATCGAGTAATCAAACCACGCCGGTTTCTCCGAATATCCGAACCCGAGCAGATCGACCGCGATCACATGAAAACCCTTTCCAGCGAGCATCGGAGCTAC
>JANLTF010000076.1:0-4492 GCA_031362825.1 Acidobacteriota bacterium
GCCGCCGGGCCGGTGCCCGGTTTGGTCTTGACGACACGGTCGAGGGTGACCCATCCAACTTTGGCAGAGGGCACGATCATCCGCTTCAAACCGTCCTCGCTGGTGCGAAAGGAATTGATCGCCCGAACGTAAACGTCATACTGGTCCGAGCCCGCGTTAAACGTCGTCGCCTCCTGTCCCGCGACCAGCGTGTTGAGGGCCTGCGAGACATCGCCGACCCTAACGCCAAGATCTGCCGCCGTGTCGCGATCAACCTCAAGCTGTATTTCCGGCTTACCGGAAATGAGCGTCGTGTCAACGTCAACCGCGTCGGGGATGGTCTTCATTTTCGCGAGTACTTTTTGCGAAGCTTCATCGAGTACCTTTATGTCGGGGCCGGAAATCATGAACTGGACGTTCGCGTTGCGAAAACCGCCGCCCGAAAATGCCTGAACGATCTGTACACTGGTACGCAATTCCGGCGGAAACTTCGCCAGCACCGCGCGGGCGTCGGCCATCATCATTTCCTGCGATTTGGCGCGCGTCCCAACATCGCTCAATTTCACATAGATGGTGCCGGCATTGACGACCTGCTGCTGTCCGCCGCCGACCGTCGCGAGAGTGTCGGTCACGCCCGGCATTTTGCGGATCTCCGAAGCGATCCGCTCAAATGACTGTGACGAGGCCGAAAGGCTTGTTCCCTCAGGTGTCCGGACCGAGATCTCAAACTGCGACTGGTCATCGACCGGTAAAAAATTCTTGCCGACTAACATAAACAGCGGGACGATACTGAGAAAAACGAGCACGACGAGACTGACTATCACCCATCGATGCCCCATCGAGAATCGCAGCATTCCGGCATAGACCAGATCTACGCGGCGAAACCAGCCGCTGTGATGGCTGTCGCTTTTCTTGATCTCATGCTCAGCATCACCTTTGACCTTGTCGAGGTCGGTTTCCAGTTTTACTTTTTTGGGCCGGATCAAGCGTGCCGCGAGCATCGGAGTAAGCGTGAACGACACGATCAGCGAAACCGCGACGGCAAACGAAGCCGTCAGTCCGAACGACGACATGAATTTGCCGACGATGCCCTGCATAAACCCGATCGGAACAAAAACCGCCATCAGGCTGAGTGTTGTAGCCAGAACGGCGAGGCCGATCTCACGCGTTCCCTCGATCGCCGCCTGAAAAGGGTTCATGCCCTTTTCTTCGACAAATCGATAAATGTTCTCCAGCACCACGATCGCATCGTCAATGACAATACCGACCATAAGTGTGAGAGAAAGCATGGTTATTGAATTCAGGGTATAGCCCATTGCGTAAACGAGGGCGAATGTCGAAATGATCGACGTCGGGATGGCCAACGCTGCAATGAATGTTGCCCGGAAGTTCCATAGGAAGAGAAAAACAACGATCGACGCAAGGATCGAGCCGAACACAAGGTGCTCCTCGATCGCAGCTAGCGAATTCTCGATAAAGATCGAGTTGTCGCCGATCACACGCATTTGAAAGCCTTTCGGCAGTGTGGGCTCAATTTCTTTCAGCCGTGCCTTTATCTCGCGGGCAACGGCGACCGTATTTTGCCCCGACTGTTTTGAAACGGTCAGCGTCACCGCGGGCAGGCCGTTCAAACGTGCCTCGGAGCGCGTTTCGGCTCCGCCATCCTCGGTATAACCTAGGTCTTTGACCTTTACCTGGTAGGTGCCGCGGGTTGCGACAACCACATCGTCGAATTGCTCAGGCTTTTGTATCTTTCCTACTGTACGGATCGCCGTTTCGGTCTGTCCCTCCTCTATACGCCCCGACGGAAACTCCATATTTTGGATCCGCAGGGCAGCAGACACTTCGGCCGCAGTTACGTTGTACGAACGCATCTTGTCGGGATCGACCCAGACGTTGATCTGACGTTCCTGTCCGCCGATGATGGAGATCTGGCCAACGCCGTTAACGGATTCGATGCGTTCCTTGACCTTGTCCTTGGCGATCTCTGTCACTTCGCGGAGCGATGTAGGGGCGGAAATTGAGATACGAAGGACAGGTGCCGCGTCGGTGTCGAGCTTTTGTACGGTGGGCTGTTTTGCCGTTTCTGGGAGGTTTGGAATGACCGTCTGGACGCGGTTCTCTACCTCTTGTGCGGCGACGTTAACGTCTTTCTCAAGGACGAACGCAACAAATACCTGCGAAATGCCCTCTATCGAGGTCGAACGCAGCTCATCGATGCCTGAGATGGTATTGACGGCCTCCTCAATTTTTTCGGTGATCTCAGTTTCGATCTCCTGCGGGCTTGCGCCGGGATTTACGACCGTGATCGTAATGGTCGGGAAATCGATCTTTGGAAAGAGATCGACGCCGAGGCTCAAAAACGAAAATGCACCGACGACCACGAGCGACAGGACCAACATCGTGGCGAAAACCGGACGCTTTACACATACTTCAGCAAGCCATTGCATACTTCTTTACCCCTAGTTCATTTGCCGCACAAGGACTCCGTCAAACAACGTCCCGACGTTGCTTGTAGCCACGACATCGCCCTCGGCTATGCCGGTCTTTATCTGGATCAGGCCGTTTTCGAGCAGTCCGGTTTGGACCAAAACCTCCCGGGCGGCCCCGTCTTTGACGATGTAAACCTTATTGATATCGCCCTCTGCCTTGACTGCCGTCGCAGGAATCATAATGGCCGGTTCAGGTTTTGATTGCGTGATGCGAACGGTCGCGAATTGGCCCGGTTTGAGCAAACCTTCGGGGTTTGCGACCTCGGCTTCGACGACCAGCGTACGGGCGGTGACGTTGACATTCGGCAGAATACGGACAACCGTTCCGGCAAAATTGCGGTCGGGATAGGCACTTGTTTGCAGGGAGATTCCTTGGCCGATCGCGACCTTGCCGATCGAAGCTTCGGGAATGTCGATACGCATTCTGAGACTCGACGTACGCACGATAGTGCCGATCTTTGTGTTCGGTGCCTGCGGCGAAAGGTATTCGCCGGGATCTGCCGTCCGCTCCGATACGTAGCCGCTGATCGGAGCATAGATCGCGGTGTCGCTGACGGCTTTTCGAGCCTGTTCGACCTGTATCTGAGCCGTGGCAATTCCGGATTTGGCGGCCGCGACTTGTGCCTCAGCAGAATTTATTGCCTTTACGGCAACTGCGGCGTTCGAGCGGGCTTCGTCCAACTGGCCGAGCAGTGCGTCGCGTGTCGCCCGACGCTGATCAAGAATAGATTTGGAAACATCGCCCGTCTCAAACAAACGCTGGGTACGGGCAAGCTCTTTTTCGGCAAGCGTTAAGTTAGCATTGACCGATTTGACCTGCGAAAACGTCTCGATATTGAACGTCTGTCCGTCTTTCACATTCAGTCTGATCTGTGCCTGACGAAGTGCAGCGACGGTCGTATCGACCGCACGACGCTGCTGCACGACCTGCGCCTCGGCCTGTTCAAGCCTTATCTGCGCGTCACGCGGGTCGAGGCGGACCATCACGCTGCCCTTGGTGACGTAGCTGCCGACGTCAAAATTGACCTCGAGCACTTTTCCCGCAATTACCGGTGCAACGTCGGTCTGGGCGTCGCTTGCCAGGTTGCCGGTCGCCTCAAAATAGGTCGGTATCGGCTTCGTGACGGCCTGTGTCGTGGTCACGTCGATGGTAGTTGGCTGGTTATTGGCGTTTGCATTGGTATTGGCCGTTCGAGAACCGCACCCGACAGCAGTGAGAAACGCCGTCAGGACGACCATTGCCAAAATTGTACTTACTCTTTTATCTCTCATGATAATTGTCGTTTCTTTTGATTTACGACCTAATCCCGCGTAAAAGGATCTCTGCAAAATTCTTTGCCGCTTCTTCGTTCGGGATATCGAGAATGACGCGTTTCTTGTCCCAGAGAATGTTGTTGAGCGAATGATGTATCAGCATCCCGAGAAATGCGCGGACGGCGATTCGCGGATTCATTTCGCGAAATGCGCCGTCTTTTTGCCGCTCTTCGATATACCCGCCGATGAACTGGTAGATCTTTTCGATGAACTCGTGAAAGAACCGTTCAGCAAGCTCATGCTCCTCAAGAGCCGAATAGAACAGCAGCCGCATAAAGCCCTCGTCGGCCTGATGTTTCTTCAACGCGTCAAAGGCGATGTTAAAAAAAACGGCAAAATCGTCCTTTTGTTCGATCGCACGCTGGAGCGTCTCGTTCTCTTCCCAAGGGAAGCGGTGAACGCCGTCCTGACAGCCTTTTGTGTCGAGGATCGCACCGTACAAGGCGTCCTTGTTCTCAAAATGGCGAAACACCATCGCCTCCGAAACACCAGCCGCACGAGCGATCTCTTTGGTTGTCGTGCCCTTAAAACCACGCTGCGAAAACAACGAGACGGCCGTCTGCAGAATCTGCTCGCGGCGCTCGTCACCTTTCATCCGGCCAACGTGGTCACACTTGAAAAAATCTTTGATCAAATTTATACTCTCACTTAAGTAAGTAAGCACTTACTATTTTCGTAAGATTCTCATTTTGGGATTCAGCTTGTCA
>JANLTF010000081.1:0-3755 GCA_031362825.1 Acidobacteriota bacterium
CATTGCTTGAGATCTACCGCAAGATGCGTCCGGGCGATCCGCCAACGGTGCCGACGGCTTATCGTCTGCTCGAGGGAATGTTCTTCGACACGCGTCGATTTGATCTGTCGCGTGTTGGCCGCTTGAAATTTAACATCAAGATGGGCCGCCCTGATAAAGATCGTATTACCGATCCCCTGCTCGCACCGACCGATTTTATCGAGGTCGTCAATTACCTGCTGCGGATGAAGAAGGACAGCGAGAACTTTGGCCAGGACGATATCGATCACCTCGGCAACCGCCGCGTCCGCGCGGTCGGTGAGCTGCTCGAAAATCAGTTCCGCATCGGCCTCGAACGAATGGAACGCGCGATCAAGGAGAAGATGTCCATCCAACAGGACATGTTCACCACGATGCCACGTGACCTCGTCAACGCCAAGCCGGTGACGGCTGCGGTCCGCGAGTTCTTTGGTTCGTCGCAGCTTTCGCAGTTTATGGATCAGACCAACCCTTTGTCGGAAATTACGCATAAGCGTCGTCTTTCGGCATTGGGACCAGGTGGTCTTTCGCGTGAACGTGCCGGATTTGAGGTTCGTGACGTTCACCCGACTCACTATGGCCGCATCTGTCCGATCGAGACGCCTGAAGGCCCGAACATCGGCCTGATCTCGTCGCTGTCGTGTTTTGCACGCATCAATGAGTTCGGCTTTATCGAATCGCCGTACCGCCGCGTGGTCGATGGCCGTGTGATCGAATATGTTCGCCTGCTCAACGGCGGCGACACACCTTTCAAGCCGGGCGATCACGTCCCGCTTGAGGATGTCGAGGCAGCAAATAAAAAGCTCAAGGGCGGACAGGCCGCTGTTTTCGAGCCGTGGCCGTTCTACCTCACGGCTTGGGAAGAGGACAAATGGATTATCGGTCAGGCCAACATTGAGCTGGACGAGAAAGGCAATTTCGTCAATGAGCGTAACGCCGCGCGTCAGAAAGGTGAATTTATCACCGCTGACAAAATGGACACGCAATACATGGACGTATCGCCGAAACAGCTCGTTTCGGTCGCCGCGTCGCTCATTCCGTTCCTCGAAAACGATGACGCCAACCGTGCTCTCATGGGCTCGAACATGCAGCGTCAGTCGGTGCCGCTTCTTCGTGCCGAATCGCCGTTTGTCGGCACCGGTATGGAAAAGATCGCCGCCCGCGATTCGGGTGCGGTGGTTATCGCAAAACGTGACGGCACGGTCGATTTCGTCGACAGCGAACGCATCATCGTCAAAGCCGACCATCAAGTCGACGGCACGATCTCGCGTGAGGTGACGGCGGATATCTACTCGCTGGTTAAGTTCAAGCGTTCTAACCAGAACACCTGTATCAACCAGCGTCCGATCGTCGAGGTCGGCGAATCGGTCAAGAAAGGCCAGGTCATCGCCGACGGCCCGTGTACCGATCGCGGTGAGTTGGCTCTCGGTCGCAACGTGCTCGTGGCATTTATGCCTTGGCGCGGGTACAACTTTGAGGATGCCATTTTGGTGTCGGAGAAGATGGTCAAGGACGACTACTACACATCGATCCACATCGAGGAACTCGAGATCGAGGCCCGCGATACCAAGCTCGGACCGGAGGAGATAACCCGCGATATTCCGAATATCGGTGAGAACATGCTCCGCGACCTGGATGAATCGGGCATCATCCGCATCGGTGCACAGGTCAAACCGGGCTCCGTTCTGGTCGGTAAAGTAACGCCCAAGGGCGAAACGCAGCTTACTGCGGAAGAAAAACTTCTCCGGGCAATCTTCGGTGAAAAGGCCGGCGACGTAAAAGACGCTTCGCTCAACTGCCCGCCGGGAATCGACGGAACGGTCGTCGATGTTCAGATCTTTACACGTAAAGGCCAGGACAAGGACGAGCGTTCACTCGACATCGAGGGAATGGAAGAGGACGATTTCCACCGCGATCTCGATGACGAAATTCGTATTCTTCAAGAACAGCGTGACGAGCGCATCTACGAGCTTTTCGACGGCCGCAAGCTGACGAAAGACCTCGTTGACGGCAAAGACGTGCTGATCAAAAAGGGCGAAACGCTGACGCGTGACGTCCTCACCGGAATCGACATTCGTCATCTCTCAAAGGCGGAAGTTTCGGCCGGATCGATCGACATTGCGGGCGAGGTCAAGGAATATCAGCAGCGGACCGAACGTCAGATCAACATTCTGCGTGACATCTACGACGAAAAGATCACCAAGCTCAAACAGGGCGACGAACTGCCTCCGGGCGTGATCAAGATGGTCAAGGTTTTTGTCGCGATGAAGCGTAAGCTCAGCGTCGGCGACAAGATGGCCGGACGCCACGGTAACAAGGGCGTCATCGCACGCATTCTGCCTGAGGAAGATATGCCGTACTTGCCGGATGGAACGCCGGTCGAGATCGTGCTGAATCCGCTCGGCGTGCCTTCGCGTATGAACGTCGGACAGATCCTCGAGACGCACCTCGGTTGGGCCGGTAAGATCCTCGGACTCCATTTTGCGACGCCCGTTTTTGACGGTGCGAGCGAAGAAGAGATCAAGGGTTATATCACGCAGGCCAATCAGAAGTACGACGAACTCGGCATTCCTGCATCGGTCGGCCCGTCGGGCAAGACGCGGCTTTATGATGGTATGACGGGCGAGCAGTTCGAGCAAAAGGTGTGCGTCGGTTTCATCTATATGTTGAAACTCTCACATCTGGTCGATGACAAGATCCACGCACGCTCGATCGGGCCGTACAGCCTGATCACGCAGCAGCCTTTGGGCGGAAAAGCTCAGTTCGGCGGCCAGCGTTTCGGCGAAATGGAAGTTTGGGCACTCGAAGCCTACGGTGCGGCTCACATCCTGCAGGAATTGCTCACATGCAAATCCGATGACGTCGCCGGCCGCTCGAAGATCTACGAAACGATCGTCAAGGGCGTTTCGAACTTCGAGCCGGGCATTCCCGAATCGTTCAACGTTCTGGTCCGCGAGCTGCAAAGCTTGTGCCTCGACGTCGAACTGATCCAGGAAGACGAGATCGATCCTGAGGAAATTGTCGCGGGCGTTGACGCCCTCGTCGGCGTCGATTAAGAAACGTCTTTCACTGTCCCGCAAATCTTTGCGGGACAGTGGGACAAACGGTAGAAATGCGTTAATGCCAATGGACTCAGCTAGTTAGCCTGTCCCAAAGGTGTCCCAGGTTGTCCCAAAGTGGGACAAAAAGCATTGATTTTGGAGATATATGTTTCGATTTAATAACGAGAGCAAGACACAATTGACGACCAATTACGAAGCGATTCGCATATCACTTGCGTCGCCGGATAAGATCCGTTCGTGGTCGCACGGAGAGGTCACCAAACCGGAAACGATCAACTATCGAACGTTCAAACCGGAACGCGACGGCCTGTTTTGCGCCCGCATCTTCGGCCCGGTCTCTGACTGGGA
This sequence comes from Acidobacteriota bacterium, assembly GCA_031362825.1. Lineage (GTDB taxonomy): Bacteria > Acidobacteriota > Blastocatellia > Pyrinomonadales > Pyrinomonadaceae > OLB17. The sequence continues at coordinate 3,429 of JANLTF010000081.1, forward strand.
ATGTCTGTGCGGAAAGTACAAACGAATGAAGCATCGCGGCGTCATCTGCGACAAGTGCGGCGTCGAGGTCACGCAGTCAAAGGTTCGTCGCGAACGCCTCGGCCACATCGAGCTTGCGTCGCCATGTTCGCACGTCTGGTTCTTCAAGGGACTGCCGTCGCGAATCGGCCACTTGCTCGACATCACCTTGCGCGATCTCGAAAAAATCCTTTATTTCGAGACGTACATCGTTGTTGACGAAGGTGATGTGCCTGATCTGAAACCGAAGGAATTGCTCAATGACGAGCGTTTTCGCGAATTGACGCGTGACTATCCAAATCAGTTCGT
>JANLTF010000089.1:0-1889 GCA_031362825.1 Acidobacteriota bacterium
ATCCGACTATCGCCGTCGTTACAAACATCGACAAAGAGCACATGGAATCGTACAAGGGAATGGAAGATGTGGTGCAGTGCTTTACCGATTTTGTGAACAAGGTTCCGTTTTTTGGTGCCGCTATCCTTTGTCTTGACGACCCAAATGTCCAGCTCTTGATCCCGAATATAAAACGCAGACGGGTCACGTACGGTATGACAGCGCAGGCCGATGTTTCCGCTCACGATATCCAATATGACGATGGTTTTGGATCGACATTTTCTGTTTGGAAGGGCGCCACGGTTCTTGGCGACATGCATTTGCCGGTTCCGGGTAAACATAATGTTTATAATGCGTTAGCGGCAACGGCTGTGGCCCTTGAAATGGAAGTTCCATTCGAGAAGATCGTTGAGGCGTTTGCGATTTTTAAGAATGCGAACCGGCGATTTCAGTTCAAGGGCGAGGTGAATAATATCATGGTCGTCGATGATTACGGTCATCATCCAACCGAGATATTGGCGACCCTTTCGGCAGCGAAAAATAGTTCTGGTGGAAGGCGTACGGTGGTAGTGTTCCAACCGCATCGCTTTAGCCGAACACAGGAATTGATGTCGGAATTCGCACTGGCGTTTAACAATGCCGACGTCGTGTATGTTCTCGATATCTATGCCGCAAGTGAGCAACCGATCGAAGGCGTTACCGCAGAGATCTTGACAGAGAACATTAAGAAATTTGGACACAAGAGAGCGACTTATATCGGAGATATCGAAACCGCAGCAGAAAAGGTATGCGCGGACTTACAGCCCGGCGATCTGGTGATCACATTGGGTGCAGGAACCGTTACGCGACTTTCTGATGAAATCGTCGAAAGGCTGAAAAGTTTATAGACAGCTAATTTGTAATTATGGCAAAGGCTAAGAAAAGTACAGTTAGAAAAACGCGGGCTACTTCGGCGAGGAAACGCACGACATCGGCTTCGTCGTCGAGACGCGGGAAGACGACGGATTATTCACGTTTCGTTATGCCGTTAATTATTGGCGTGATATTACTCGCGGGTATCGGATTTTTTGGCGTCATGGGCTATCGGACGGCGATCGCGTCGGAGTTTTTCAACGTTCGCCGGGTTGAGGTTCGGGGCAATGACCGTGTAAACGTTGAAGACGTTAAGCGAATTGTCACCGCAAACACAGAAAAGACAGGCGTGTGGCGAGCGGATCTTGGCGAAATTCGTGAAAAGGTCGAGAAGCTTCCTTTTGTTAAAACCGCATCGGTATCGATGGTTTTGCCGGTTGGGATTCGGGTCAATATCATCGAACGCGTTCCCGCGGCCCTTGTGAAGTTAAGTTACGGAGATTCGCTTGTTGATGTTGAAGGGAATGTGCTTGTTCCGGTGACAAAGCCCGAAACTGCGTTTCCGTTCGCAATGCGAGGGTGGGACGAGACAAAGTCCGAGAAGGCAGTGACCGACAATCTAGCGCGGCTAAAGCTCTATAAGAAAATGCTCGACGAATGGAAGGACTATGGCATTTCTGATCGGGTTAAAGATGTTGATCTCAAGGACCTAAAAGACCCCAATGCATCGATCGAAGATTCCGGTCGGCTGATTGCTGTCGTTCTCGCGAAAGATAAACTCGGTGCGAGCCTTAAATCAGCTATCGAAGCCGTTGCAGGGAAAGGCGAAAGGGTTAAATCGGTAAATGCCATTGGCGTTTCTCCGGTGCTGGAATATTTGGGTCATTAGTAGGAAAAAGAATGAGTAACGAAATTCACGCGGTCGGTTTGGATATTGGTACGAGCAAGGTTCGCTGCGTCATAGGCGAACCTGCCGATGACGGTAAGATGAATATTGTCGGCATCGGTGAGGCTGATTCCAAAGGATTGCGCCGCGGCGTTGTGACTTCAACTGAAGC
>JANLTF010000107.1:0-5456 GCA_031362825.1 Acidobacteriota bacterium
TCGAACGCTCATTCGACACCGGCCTCGTCTCAACGTTCGCCGACCGCGACGCTCTAGACAAGTACACGGTTCATGCGGAACACCAAAATGTCGCAGCCCTCGGCAAACAGATCGCCGAACGCGTCGTGTCAGTAGATTTCCTGTCAGAACCGCCTGCGTAAGCGGGCGGCGGGACGGTCGGCATCTCAACCGTCATTGCATCAATGAAGCTGCTCAAAAAGATCCTCATCTTCGCATTTATCGTCCTCGTCGCGATACAGGCGCCGTTTGTTTATCGGCGGTATCTGCTTGGGCAATTGAGCAACAAGATCAGCAAGACCGCTAAGATTTCTCAGGACACGCCGCGACCAAAGAACGAAAACTTCACCGAATACAAGGGCATCATCCACGCACACACCAATCTCGGCGGCCACAGCACGGGGCGTTTTGAGGAACTGGTAAAGGCCTCGAACGCCAACGGCCTCGATTTTGTGCTGATGACCGAGCATTACTCGCCGACATTCGACACGGCGTCGCTGACGCTCAACGGCGTTTACGGCAAGACGCTGTTCATCGGCGGCAACGAGATCGACACGGCCGACGGAGACCGGTTTCTAATGATTCCCGGAAGTGCCGACGCGATTGGTCTCGCCAAAATGCCGACAAATGCCGTCATCGAAAAGCTCCACGCCGAAAACCGCCTCGCTCTCGTCGCCTATCCCGAAACGCTTAAAACCGATGGCGGCCAATTCGACGGTATCGAGGTTTTCAGCCTGTACACGGCCTCGAAACAGCTCAATCTGTTCGTCACGTTTTTCGATCTGATCTGGTCGGGCCGGTCGTATCCGGAAATATTGTTTGCAAGCAATTTTCGCCGTCCTGATGCAAATCTTGCAAAATTCGATGCGACCGCCGCGACGCGAAAAGCGTCTCTATTCGCAGGCACGGACGCTCATTCTAATGTCGGGTTTCACATCTTCGGCGACGACGCCGGCCATAAATGGCTCGACCTAAAGCTCGACCGTTACGAGACGATGTTCCGCATTGTCCGCACGCACGCCCTGCTTGCAAACGACACGCCGCTGACGCGCGAAAGTTTGCTCGCGACTGTAAAACAAGGCCGATTTTTTACGGGTTTTGATTCGATCGGCGACACCGACGGATTTATGTTCACTGCCGAAAGCGGATCGGAAAGAAAACAGATGGGCGACGAAGTTTCGCTCGCAACTGCGACATTAAAGGTATTTTCGCCCGCCGCGGCTCACATTGTTGTATTTAAAAACGGCGTGAAATTTGCCGAGGAATTCAATGCAAACGAACTCTCGGCAAAGCCCGATTCGCCCGGCGCATATCGCGTCGAGGTTTACCAAAATGCGCTCGGGCCGCCGTTCGACAACATGCCGTGGATCATTTCAAATCCGATATACGTCAGATAAGCAAACGAAATTACCGCGCCGTACATCATAAGAGAGCACGATTTATACACAGATTTTTTGCGAGCGAGAGAAATGAAGAAGATATTCCGAAGCGTTCACATTGCGGCCATTGTTTTGACCGTTTTTTCGATCCCGGCATTTGCACAGACAGTTAAGCGAACGGCGTTTGACGTGACCAATTACGTCATGGACGTAACGCTCGTCCCAGCCGAACGCCGCATCAATGCCACCGTCGATGTCGCATTCACGCCTCTCGAAGACACACGCAGCGTCACATTCGAACTCAACGGCTCGCTCAAGGTAGATTCGATCACACGCGTTGGTTCGACTTCGACACCTGTCACGACAACACCAAAACCCGGCGTCAAACCGCTGCCCAGACCCGCATCGACACCGCAGGGATCGATCACTTTTGTGCAGGATCAGGCCGGCGTTGCCGATATCGGCCCGAGCGTTCGCATCGATCTGGGCGACAATGTCGTAAAGGGAACGCCCGTCGTGCTTCGCTTCAAATACAGCGGCATTCTCGACACTGCCGCCGGTGGCCCTTTGCTCAACAAACGCCTCGCCTATGTCGGCGATCCGGCCGGTTATTTGATGTATGCGGCCCGCTGGTTCCCGTTCCACGATTACGCCGCCGACCGTGCGACCTCCGACATCACGATCACGCTGCCCGCAGGCTTGCAGCTTGTTGGTTATAGCGACGCTCCGGTTTCGACGACGGGCAACAAATTCCGCTTTGTGCAAGGGAAACCGGCCCTCGTTGGTAATTTCGCCTACGGCAAGTACGTCGCTAAGACGCTGAAATTCGGCGACTATGAACTCCAGTTCTACTCACGCCCCGGCAACGACGCCCGCGTTCCGGGCTATGCCGAAACGCTCGGCAACGCCCTCACGGCCTACACCAAACGATTTGGTGCACCGGACGGCGGCAAACGCCTGGTCGTCGCCCAGATCGATGACGAGAGTCTCGATTTTTACTCGTCGCTCGGAATGCTCTTTATCGCCAGCCGCCAGTTCGAAGAGGCTCGCGACATCACTACCGAACGCCTCGAACGAGAAGCCGGCTACCAATGGTGGGGCCTGACCGTCGGCCTGAAATCGTTTGACGACGCGTGGCTGTCGCAGGGCTTGGCCGAATACAGCGCTTTCTCGCTTCGCGAGGGCAAACTCGATGGCGCGAGGCTCGACGGCATCCGTCGCGAGCTGCTCGAAAAATCGCTGACCTTCGAACAGACCGCGTCGCTCCTTCGCGTCCCGGCCAATCTCGACGACCAGTCCGTTGCCTATCAATACATCATGTACGCCAAGGGAGCGTTCGTTTACAAACTGCTCCGCGACACGATGGGCGCCGACAAATTTGACCAGCTTCTGCGCACATTCCTCGCCGAAAATCGCGGCAAGTCGGCCTCGATCGACGATTTTGAAAAGCTGGCTTCGAGAGTGTATGGCAGCGACCTGCGATACTTTTTCGCCCGCTGGGTCGAGAGCACCGGCGTGCCTGAGTTTGAGAGCGATTATCAGATACTGCGAACCCGCGGCGGCAAATTTATCGCCCGCGGCACCGTCAAACAAAATTACGACAATCTCCGTCTGCCGATCGACGTCCAGCTTCGCTCGGAAGGCGAATCGGGCCTCAAGACCGAGACGATACAGATCGACGACGCCAGTGCCGATTTTAATATCGAATCGGCCGGCAAACCGCTCGTCGTCGTCCTCGACCCCAATTACAAGCTGCTCCGCATCTCGCCCGACCTGCGTGTCTCGTCCATCGCCCGCCGCGGCATCGAGCAATTCAAGGACGGCAATTATGTCGAGGCACAGCAGCAGTTCGAGGCCGCGTTAAAACTTGATCGTTCGAATTCGTGGATCTACTACCACCTCGGCCTGCTTTTCCTCGAACAGCGAAACTACGACCTCGCCATCGATAATTTCAAAGCCGCCCTCAGCGGAAACCTAAATCCCGCGTGGCTCGGCGTCTGGGCAAACATAAAAATGGGCAACGCCTATGACGGCAAAGGCGACCGCACCCGTGCGAACGGTGCCTACACGCGTGCCCAAAAACTCGGCGACAACTACGACAACGCCCAGGAAGCCGTAAAACGCTACCAAGGCGCACCCTACGACCCCAAAGAAAAGTCAGCGGCGGTCGTGAAATAGTAACTTGTTTCGTGAACCTTGACGGATCTATCTCATGGTTAGATGATTCGTCAAGCGGAGGCGGGAAAGGAAGGCGGAGGAGGAAGTGAATGGGGCGGCGGGAACATAGCCTGCGGAGGTGGCGGCTTGGCGGCGGAAAAACCCCTTTTCTCGAAGGGCCGCTTCAAAAACGCCCCGGTGCCGCCGATTTTTGACCGCGGCACCAAGCCATTTTTCGCGGTTACCAGGCCCCATTTTCGCGTTACCAACAGTCAATTCATTGGTTACCAAGCCCCATAAAAACGTTACCAAACACCATTTTTGCTCATTTTCTGGCGCAAATTGTGGTACGTACCACAATTTAAACTCGATGTTAAAAAACACATTTGGTTCACCACCAAAAACGCCTTTTGGTGACCTAGAACTGTGGGCGTTTTAGCTCTTCGTAAAGCACCTTGTCGACGATCTTGCCGTTCTCTTTTAGATGTTCGACGACAATTAGGGAATAGTGAATGCGAAGATCGATGTCTTTGGGTTTGCCGATCGCGTATAGGAGCGAACGCTGCTTGCCCTTCGTCAGTTCGTGAAACAACTTGTCGCCCTCCACGTCCTGATTCAGCACCTCGCGAAGCTCCTCAGGCATCGGCAGCCCGTATTCGCTCTCGTCCTTTACCAGCTCAACGCTAACCGTATCGCCCGCGACAATGCCCAAGGCGTCACGCTTTTGCTTATTCACGATAATGTAGAACATATCGCCCCACGGCATCAACGCACACTGAAAACTCTCGCCGCCATTGATCGAGCAAACAACACGTTTTGACTTGCCCTCGAAGCCAAATTTCTTTTCGATGTCTTTCGAAACCACCAGAAAATGCCACCCCGAATCGACAGGCGACTTTGTCAGCGTCGTTTCAAATTTCACACTCTTAGCCATCAAGACTATTTCACCACAGAGAACACGGAGAAACACAAAGAACATCTTGAAAAATTTCCTAAGCCCTTTGAAATCTCCGTGACCTCTGTGTCCTCTGTGGTGAATTCTTCCCGCGTTTTGTTAGAATGAAGGTGAAGTGGAAACAATGATCCAACCTATATTAGACAAGGCTCTTTCGGGCGAACGCCTAACGACCGAAGACGCCACCGCTCTGCTCGAATCACGCGATTTCGTTCGCATCGGACTCGCCGCCGACGAGATCCGTCAACGCAAAAATCCGGGCGATGTCGTTACATACATCATCGACCGGAACATCAACTATACGAACGTCTGCAATGTGGTATGTACCTTCTGCGCATTCTACCGAAGGCCCGGAAAGCCCGATACATACGTGCATTCCATTGACGAGATTTGCTCGCGAATCGACGAAACGATAGCCCTCGGTGGCACCGGCGTCCTTATGCAGGGAGGTTTGCATCCGGATTTCAACATCGAATGGTACGAAGACCTTTTGAGTACGCTGCACGCCAAATATCCTAAATTTCAGCTCCACTGCTTCTCGCCGCCCGAGATCCACAACATCTCGCTGATATCAAAGCTCGATTACGAAACCATTCTTCGGCGACTAAAAGCTGCGGGATTAAACTCAATGCCCGGCGGCGGCGGCGAGATACTGGACGACGAGGTTCGAGCAAGAGTCTCGACCAAATGCAACACGCAGGAATGGCTCGACGTGATGCGTGCCGTTCACAAGGTTGGCCTCATCTCGACCGCGACGATGATGTTCGGCATCGGCGATCGTGTAGAGCACCGCGTCCGTCATTTGCAGCGAGTCCGCGACGTGCAGGACGAATCGCTCGCGAATAGAGCTATCGAATCCTCGAAATTCGGATAGTTGATGGAACTTTGCGCGAACGTCGAGGTCTTCGCATAGATGGCGTAGAGGCGGTCGGGGTCGGGAAAGGGCA